>JAKAMP010000016.1 GCA_021812865.1 Bacteroidota bacterium
TCTTTCAGCAATCTCAGTACTTCAATGGATTGTACACAGCCTGCGCCATCGTCATTCGCTCCATCGGCATTGTACCAGCTGTCAAGATGGCCTCCAATCGTAATGATCTCGCGCGGATACTTGCTTCCCTTCAGTTCTGCTATAACATTGAAGCAAGGTGCGGGAGGGAATGAAGCGCAATGGGTATGGAAAAAGCAATGGGTGGAAGGATCATCTTTCAGCCATTGGTGCAAAAGCTCAGCATCGATCGTTGATATGGCCACTGCAGGGATCATAGGGATGCTGTCTTTATAATACATCACGCCGGTATGCGGAAAAGTGTCAATACTAGTTGTCACCGAGCGCACCAGGACGCCAACAGCTCCCAGTTTCGCGGCACGGCTCGCTCCCTGCACCCGCTGATCCACTGCTTTTCCATAGGCAGCAAATGGACTTACCCCCGTGGTATCCATGGGCCGGTTGAAAAAGACAATATTCCCTTCAATCTTTGCCTTCCCCAGAGAATCAAGCTCACCCCAACGGGTAACTTCCACTACCTTTGCCGTAATTCCGCTGGGAGGGGTAGCCACGGAATTTCCCAGGGGCAGCACGCGTATGCGCGCCTGGCCATGTTTTGATGATGTGATACTGGCTGCAGGTGTATTCCCAGCCTCCCAGTGAGGCCCCATTACAGGCTGAAGGTAGAGGGTGTCGGGGTGAAGCTGATCCAACATGCCCAGGGTAAGCTGAATGGCTTTTGCCAAATTGGGAGAACCAATCATCCTTCCCGGGGCAATTTTGCATAACTGGTCAAGATTCTGATAAGCCGTTCCATGCTGAAGCGCATCCTCGCTCATCCGTCCGATCTGCCGGGATTCATCCTTCTGGGCACAGGCCGAAATCAAATTGGCCAACATCAATAAGGCCGCATACATCTTTGCATTCATAATTCTGATTATTAGGTTTTGTTATTTTCCTAAATACTTGCTATACCAACTCAGATACCTGCGCATACGATCCGTCACTTAGGTCGGTTTTCTTCCCCGACTCCCTGCCTGAAAGAAAGGCCAGGTATTTTCTATTGGGGCTCCAACTGGGCAGATGCTCATTCTCCTTGGTGAAAGTCAGCTGAAGGGTGGAAGTTCCATCCATGAAAGACATCCTGATGTCGGGGTTTCTGGTATCTTCTTTAGGATCGCTGGTGGGTACGGTATATGCCACCCATTGCGCGGCGGGGAAAACCTCAGGTTCGCAGATATTGTAGAAACGTTGCAGGTCACCGACCCCGATCAGATTCCTGTTTTCCTGGGCGAATAACGCGGAATTTTCAATTGCTGAAACTGACAGGAAGATGACCAGGCTGGTAATAGAGAAACGATCTCTCATCTGAAAAAATAATTTTGAAAAATGCAGATAGGTGGAATATTCACAGTGATATATGAATGTTTCATTATGCAGAAGCCGGGTATTTACTACTTCTCAGGCTTTGCCTGAAATAACGAAAACTGGACAAGGCCAGGGCCAGCCCAATGCCGATGTATATAATGGAGAGCCATTGTTTCGGGAGGGCTGAATGCCTGAGGGCTATACCAATGGTAATCATCAGCGCAACAAGGAAATAGCTTTTCCAGGATATAAACGAAAAAAGACAAGGTTTGCCTTTCATAGCAGAGATTCTGGCTAGATTTTTATTGGCTAGTTTAAGGAAGCCGAAATGATGAATCAGCATGGCTGCCATAAAACCAGCAGAGGGGAAAAAAAACCAAAGCCTGCCCTGATAGACTGCCAGCCATTTCCAAGCCAGTGAACAAAGCATAAATCCTACGCCCATCCACATCAGACCGGATAAAAAAATCAAAACCTTCTTGTGTACACCGGGCTTTAAACGAACCAGTACTTCTTTCATTTATAATCCACCATTACTATATCGGCGCTAAAAGTAATTTTTTTACCATTACGATATTCTGTACCCTCCTCATTAAAATTTGTGTTTATCCAATATGAAACTCCTTTGTGGTTTCCGCGCGGATTAGCGGATAAGAAATCTTGCTACCTTTAGCAATTCAAAATCATTCATTTCTTGTCATGACCACATCCACAGGAAACAATTCCCTCATCCTGCAGACATCATACCCGGTCACTTCGGCCGATACCGATATGGAGGCCCGGGTGCGTGCCAGTTCCCTTGTAAACATGCTTATACAGTCAGCCATCAGCTCGGCCGACAGCCTGGGATTTGGTTTTTCAGGCATCAGGCAGCAACAGCTTTTCTGGGTGCTCAGCCGGCTCACTGTTGAAATATACAAACCATTGATGTGGTACCAGGAAGCAAGGGTTGAAACCTGGCCCAAAGATATTGATGGCCTGTTGTACCTGAGAGACTTCAGTATTACCGACAGCAAAAACAATGTGGCAGCCAGCGCTGTATCGGGATGGTTAGCTATAGACCTTAGCACCAAACGTCCCAAAAGGATCGAAGCAGCACATGAAGAACTCTTTACTTCACTGAAGGACAGGCACGCTCTGCCGGCCGCGCCCGATAAACTCGCACCGGTGAGTGAAGGAGAAACCTTTCTTGTCCGCTCCACCTATTTCGACCTCGATTTGAATAAACATGTCACTTCCACCCGGTATATCGACTGGATGATGGACACCTTTCCCCTTGATTTTGTCCGGTCGAAGTACCCCAGGCGGATATCTATCAACTTCATGAAAGAAACCATGCCCGGTGTAAGTATCGTGCTAAAGCGAATGCTGGAAGGTGAAAACCGATACTCCTTTGAAGGCACCTCCGAAGTTTCGGGAAACGCTCATTTCCGGGGCAAGATAGAATTCTGAGGATTTTTGAATCTTCAATATATAAGAGGATTTTTGGCATCATTTTCCCCTCGCAAAATCCAGATTATTGAATCCCGTCCGTCAGTATGAAATGCAATAGAGATAACCATTACAGGAACTGTGGTTTTCATATGGCGCAGCAGCGAAAAACGCAGAGGGCACCAATAAAAAAGCCATGGAATAATACCATGGCTCAGAAGTGCCCAGGACAAGACTCGAACTTGCACGCTTTTGACGGCGCCAGCCCCTCAAGCTGGTGTGTCTACCAATTCCACCACCTGGGCATTGATATGTGAAAAGAAGCCAGAGCTTGTGCCCGGAACAGGACTCGAACCTGCACATCCTTGCGAACGCTAGTCCCTGAAACTAGTGCGTCTACCAATTCCGCCATCCGGGCAATCCGATGACTTTACCAGCTTCTTTTCATGATGCTATCCACAATACGATAAACGAACGGGAGTGCAAAAATAATATTTTATTAAATAAAAACAATCCTGGCTGAAAAAAAACGGGTCCCGTATTTATTACGGAACCCGGCATAATCCTAAAACCTTACCGAAAAGTTACTAAATAATGAATGAAAAGGACAAGTATTGATACTCAATATTCATGCCAGAATACTCCATTGCATGCTGTTACTTAGCCTTTACCAGTTTCTTAAGAAAGCGCGGGCCATTGCTGCTTCCGGTGATAGTATGCAAGCTGCGGCTTTTTGTGCCCGACGGAACATAATCCACATAGGCAATGAATTCGTTCACCTCGTGGGGAACAAGCACCCCGGTACTGATAAAATTCACGTCCTCACTGGCGAGGGCATAGTTATTATGGTTTGCCTCCCATACATCAAGAAAGTAATTAATGGCTGGCAGATGTGAAAAAAACACCTCGCCATTGGAATCAGTATACCCATCAATTACCTGGTTAGTCATACTGTTCCAGTCATTGAGGGAGGGGTACAATATCACGCTGGCATTGGCCACAGGATATTGCTGGTAATACTCCAATACAGTGATCACCAGGGTAGTAGGATATAGAACTGTGACGGTACGGGAATACTGGCTTGCTCTATGACTCCTGGAATATGCCGTGAGGCTAACAATATAGGTTCCTGGTTGTGAATAAATATGGGTGGGATCATATTCCTCAGACCAGTTGCCATCCCCAAAATCCCAATGAAAGGAAACGGCATCGGCAGAGTGGTTCGAAAACATTACCGCATCTCCTGCATCCACTTCATCCGAAGAGGGCATAAAATCAGCATAAGGCTTGATCTCACAGGAAACAAAAAAGAATGGCAATAACAGAATGAACAGGTAAAACTTTTTCATGACGGGCGATTTTAAAGGGTTTCAAATAATGAAAATCAAAATGCATGCCACAAATACCTTACTGGAATTTTCTGTTTTCACGACTCCTTTAAATGAGAAGAGCCCGGTAATTCCAGGCTCTTCCGATTTGTTTATCAATGACCTCATTTCCTGATTTTATACATTTCGGGCAAATCTTCAAGGAAGTAGGTGAGCTTATCGTTTCTGAACTTTATGAAATCAGGTATAGAGGGATTCCCGGGATAGGGAGCGCAGGCCCTGGGACCGTCTACATTCCGCCATACGAGGATGTATGCAATCCGTTCTGCCACAGGATCTTTTTTCAAGGGATCGAGCAATACCTGGGTGAACCAATTGGGATTTTTCAGTCCAAGCAGTCCGGTTTCGGTAAGCGCAGGAACCTTTTTCAAGCTATCGGCAAGTTGTACAACAATATGGATTTGTTTTACACCGTTATCGGCATCCTTCATCTCCTGGAAATCGCCATAATCGTCAAATCCCAGGATATCGATATAACCGGTACCCGGGAAGCGCTCAAGGTAATTCTGCATGGTGCCGAATCTGTCGGGCGAATAGGCATACAGAAGGTTATGAACCCCTTTCACATCGCGCAGATAGGTAACCGTAAATTTCCATAGGGCAATGTACTCGTCCTTTGTACAGGACTGGGCTCCCCACCAGAACCAGCCTCCCGTATGCTCGTGCCAGGGACGGAAGATCACAGGTACGGGTTTCCCGTCGCTTCCCTTCAAGCTCAGGAAAAATTCAGCCACTTTATCCAGTTCGGCTTTGAAAAAATCATGCTTAGGCCCACCAGGCAGAAGGGCATATACCGCCCTGGTAGTATCCCATGCATTGGTCCCTGTTACGGGGTTCGGCATATGCATGCTCGCCGTATTCACACCGCCCCTGTCATACACCATTTGCATCCATCCTTTTATTCTTCCGAAATCCACACTGTCGATGTTATAAGCCCTGCCCAGGAAGCTGATGTCCCAGCCATATATTGCCGGGAACGATCCGCTCACGTCGTGAATGTCTGTTCTGAAAGTATCGGCTTTCCATCCCACGCCGTATGCCAGCGCATCTTCCTGGCCGAACATAACATGGTGGAATGACAATTTTTTCATGTTTAGCAGAAGGGCCTTTGTTTCAGGCGTGGCAAGAGAATCTACTGGGGTTACATTTGCATCGGGTAATCCTTTGGATGACCGTACACATGCCAACGAAAGGATCATGAGGGCCGATCCCATTAGGACAGGAATCAGTCTGATTTTCTTTCTCAGGAATTTACTGTTTTTCATGATGGGTGACAGATTAGTTTGATTTATTCAGGTATGCAAGTTATTCCAGACCTTGTCCATGCAGCGTCTTATACCGTTCATCCATTCGTTGTGCCTTGCAGGATAATTTGAATCCGCGCCGCTGCATGCATTTGCTATACAAATATAGTATTTGAACGAATACAAACTTTATTTATCTTTGGCTGATTTTTAAGCATAAAAGGAATGATTCAAATTACATTTCCGGATGGCCGGAAGCGCGAATATCCCGAAGGAACGACAGGGATGGAAATTGCCAGGAGCATTAGTCAGAACCTTGCGAAGGAGGTTTACTCCATCAGCGTGAACGGTGAAGTATGGGATTTAACGCGTCCAATAAGCCGGGATGCATCGGTAAAACTTCACAAATGGGAAGACGAGGAAGGCCGCCATGCCTTCTGGCACTCTTCTGCCCACCTGATGGCTGAAGCCCTCGAGAAAATTTATCCCGGCATCAAATTCGGGATCGGGCCTGCCATTGAGAACGGGTTTTATTATGATGTGGATCCCGGCGAAGGGCGATCCATCTCCGATGCCGACCTTCCTGCCGTGGAAAAGACCATGATGGAACTTGCGGCAAAAAACGAAATCTACACCCGCAAACCGGTGTCAAAACCGGAAGCCCTTGCATACTTCACAGGCAAGGGTGATCCATATAAGCTGGAGCTGATCCGTGATCTGCAGGATGGAGAGATCACCCTGTATAACCAGGGCGATTTTGTTGATCTCTGCCGCGGACCTCATTTGCCCGATACCAGTTCGATTAAGGCCATCAAGTTACTCAGCGTTGCCGGGGCATACTGGAGAGGAAACGAGAAGAATAAACAGCTTACCCGTATCTACGGCATTACTTTCCCAAAGCAGAAACAGCTTGACGAGTACCTTGAGATGCTGGAACAGGCCAAACAGAGAGACCATCGCAAGCTCGGCCGTGAGCTCGAGTTGTTCACCTTCTCGGCCAAGGTAGGCCAGGGACTTCCGTTATGGTTACCCCGAGGCGCTATGCTGCGAGAAAAATTGGAATTTTTTCTAAGAAAAGTGCAAATGGCGCATGGCTATCAGCAGGTAATCACCCCTCATATCGGCCAGAAGGAATTGTATGTTACTTCAGGGCATTACGAAAAATATGGCAAGGATTCTTTCCAGCCCATTAAAACGCCCATCGAAGGAGAGGAATTCCTGCTCAAGCCCATGAATTGCCCACACCATTGCGAAATATACAGTTCCAAACCCAGATCATATAAAGATCTGCCGCTTCGCCTGGCCGAATTCGGCACTGTGTACCGTTATGAACAAAGCGGGGAACTGCATGGACTTACCCGTGTGAGGGGCTTTACACAGGACGATGCCCATATCTTCTGCCGCCCCGATCAGCTTAAGGAAGAATTTCTGAAGGTGATTGATATCATATTCATCATTTTCAAGGCATTGGACTTCAACGATTACATTGCCCAGGTATCCTTGCGCGATCCTAACGACAAAGCCAAGTATATCGGAAGCGACGAGAACTGGGAGAAGGCAGAGAGCGCCATTATTGAAGCGGCCAAAGAAAAAGGACTGAAGACGGTGGTCGAACTGGGCGAAGCCGCGTTCTATGGTCCAAAACTCGATTTCATGGTGAAGGATGCCCTGGGCCGAAAATGGCAATTGGGTACCATTCAGGTTGACTATAACCTGCCCGAGCGTTTCGGACTGGAATACATTGGCAGTGACGACCAGCGGCACAGGCCGGTGATGATTCACCGTGCGCCGTTTGGTTCCATGGAAAGGTTTGTGGCTGTCCTGCTCGAACATACAGCCGGCAAATTCCCGCTCTGGCTGGCTCCGGAACAGTTTGTAATCATGACCATCAGCGACAAGTTTAACGATTATGCTGAAAAAGTTTTAAAATTGTTAAATAATTCCGATATTCGCGGATTCTTTGATAACCGCAACGAGAAGATAGGCAAAAAGATACGGGATAACGAACTGAGAAGAATTCCCTATTTGCTCGTCATCGGAGAAAAAGAGATGGAAAGCCAGACAATTTCTTTGAGAAAACAGGGCGAAGGCGATAAAGGGGCAATGCCTGTAGAAGAATTTGCCCGTTTTGTGCAGGAGGAAGTGAAAAGACAATTGCAGATACTGGATTGATAAAATTAAGCATATTGTTTAACAAAACGAGGAGGACCAAGCTATAGCTCAGATGAATCAAGACAGAGGTTTCCGGAGACCTATGCGACAGGAACCTCAGCAGGCACATAAAACCAATAACCAGATTCGCGCCAAGCAGGTTCGCCTGGTTGGTGACAACATCACTGAACCGGGTGTCTATACCCTGGAGCAGGCCCTGAAACTCGCTGATGAACTGGAATTAGATCTGGTAGAAATTACTGCAAATGCCGATCCTCCGGTTTGCAAAATTATTGATTATCAGAAGTTTCTGTACCAGTTAAAACAGAAACAGAAAGAGGTCAAGGCAAAAGCTGCGAAGATTGTGGTGAAGGAAATTCGCTTTGGACCCAACACCGATGATCATGATTTTGATTTCAAACTGAGACACGCCCAGAACTTCCTGAAGGAAGGCCACAAAGTAAGAGCATATGTGTTTTTTAAAGGAAGATCGATCGTGTACAAAGAGCAGGGCGAAATACTCCTGCTCAAGTTTGCCACTGCTTTGGAGGAGCTGGGAAAAGTTGAGCAACTTCCCAAACTGGAAGGCAAACGAATGAATATGTTGATTTCTCCTAAACCAAAGAAATAGTTTTTAATTTAAATCGATACGAGAATGCCTAAGATGAAGACAAAATCCGGTGCAAAGAAGCGTTTTGAGATCACCGGTACAGGGAAGATCAAAAGGAAACATGCTTTCAAAAGCCACATCCTTACCAAGAAAACCAAGAAGCAGAAAAGGAATCTCACCCATGTTGACCTGGTTGACAAGACCGATGCCAACAGCGTGAAGATGCTGCTGGGCCTCAAGTAAGCCGTCGAATTTGATCAAAACGAAAATTTGTGTTTAACCTGAATGAATTAGCCCCAAAAGTTTCCTGAAAAACGGAACGCTAACCATTCGAAAATTAAAAAAGTATGCCAAGATCAGTAAATGCTGTTGCATCAAGACAGCGAAGGAAAAAAATCCTGAACCGTACCAAGGGGAACTTCCTCGGAAGAAGGAACCTCTGGACCGTTGCAAAGAACACGTATGAAAAAGGCCTTACCTATGCCTATGAAGGCCGTAAGGATAAAAAAGGCGAATACCGCGGAATCTGGATCCAGCGTATCAATGCTGCTGTCCGTGAACATGGCATGTCCTATTCAGAATTCATCGGTAAGGTAAATGCCAAAGGCATTCTCCTCAACAGAAAGGTGCTTGCCGACCTCGCCATGAACCATCCGAAAGCTTTCGACGCTGTGGTGGAGGTGGTTAAAAAGTAAATATTTCCATACCTTATTATTAAGCTATCCGGTAGGGTAGCTTTTTTTTTGTCTTTCTCCATGGTAGGATGCCCTGTTGCAGCCAGGTCAGTCAGCGAAATACCTGTTCTTTCCTCCCCTAAAATAATTGGCCAGACCGTTTACAATCCCGTATATCAATTTCATCATAAAAGTTATCTTTGTTCCATCACAATACACTACATCTATGAAAATTGCTCTGATCGGATACGGAAAAATGGGGAAGGAAATTGAAAAAATGGCGTTGGAAAGGAAGCACCAGATTTCGGCCATCATCGATCTGAACAACCAGGGTGATCTTGAGAAACTGAGTCCTTCTACTACGGATGCTGCCATTGAATTTTCCAACCCGGAAGCAGCATTCAGCAATGTAACCGCTTGTCTGAAGCTGGGCATTCCTGTGGTTAGCGGCACTACCGGATGGCTCGACAAAATGCAGGAAATTCACAAGTTATGCAAAGAACAGGATGGAGCTTTTTTTTACTCTTCCAATTACAGCATCGGAGTGAATATTCTATTTAAGCTCAACCAAGAACTAGCTTCTATTATGAATTCCCTTGGATCGTACAATGTGAGCATAGAAGAAATACACCACACCACCAAGCTCGATAAACCCAGCGGCACAGCCATCAGCCTGGCAAAGGACATCATTGAACGGCTGGATAGAAAATCCAAATGGGAACTCGACGCCGATTCTTCGCCCGACGCATTGAAAATTACCGCATTGAGACAGGAGAATGTTCCCGGCGTCCATACCGTTACCTATGAATCTGACATCGACATACTGAGTTTGCACCATTCTGCCAAAGGGCGCAGGGGGTTTGCCTTTGGCGCCGTTCTGGCCGCAGAGTTTCTGCAGAATAAAAAAGGAATCTTCTCCATGAATGACCTGCTGAAATTCTGACCGGTACGAAATGAAGAAGATTCCCGTACACAGCATTGTTGCATTCCTGGTTGTGTTCCTGCTTTATACGGGCTGGGTGATATGGCTTGGATACTACTGGCTGTTTACAGGCTGGATCGTGATCATCGACTTGTACTTCACCCAAAAGGTCAGGTGGGCCTTCTGGCGGATACCTCCAGGCCGGAAACGAGATTACACTGGGTTTAACGAGTGGATGGATGCGATCATTTTCGCAGTGGTGGCAGCATCCCTTATTCGAACCTTCATTGCCGAACCATACCGTATTCCTTCTTCAAGCATGGAAAAGACCCTGCTGCCGGGCGATTATGTATTTGTGAGCAAACTCGCCTACGGGCCCAAGCTGCCGGTTACCCCCCTGTCCATTCCCTTCATGCAAACCACCATTCCCTTCACAAAGTCCGCAAAATCATACGTCGAATCGGTTCAACTGCCTTATAAGCGACTAAAAGGTTTCGGAAAGGTGAAGAGATATGATGTAATTGTGTTTCATTATCCCGAAGGGGATACCATGCTGCTGGAAGACCCATATCAGAACTATTATTCCCTGCTCAGGGAGGGTAAAAGGGAAACCATCGGGGGCAATTATACGGTTCTGTCCAGGCCGGTTGACCGCAGGCAGAACTTCGTCAAGCGATGCATAGGTATCCCGGGAGATACCCTCGAAATGAAAGAAGGCATTCTGTATATAAACGGAAAAATGGAAACCCTCGTTCCTACCCAGCAATTCATGTTCCGTGTAAAAACAAAGGGACTGCCCCTTCCCGACAGCCTGTGGAACAGACTGGGTCTTAATCCGAATGACTTTTTTTACAACCGGGACAATTCCAGTTATGAAATCCCGTTAAGTGTGCAAATGAGCCATGCCCTGGCAGGTTGGAAAGAGATCCAGGTGGTTTTGCGAGTGCAGGACGAAATCAAGCCGAGGCCATTCATGTTGTTTCCTTACGATGAAAACTATGCCTGGAACGATTACAATTTCGGCCCCCTGGTTGTGCCTGCGCGAGGGATAACAATTTCGCTCAGCCTCAAAAACCTGCCGCTTTACAGGAGAATCATAGAGGTATATGAAAATAATAAGTTGCAGATTCAGGGTCCGGACATACTGATCAATGGCAAACCGGCCACAACCTATACATTTGCCATGGATTATTATTTTGCTATGGGCGATAACCGGAACAATTCATTTGATTCCCGTTATTGGGGGTTTGTTCCCGAAGATCATCTCATCGGCAAGGCCGTTGCCACCTGGTTCTCCGTCGATCCATCGAGACATGGTTTCAAAATGTTCCGGCCGGCAAGATTCTTCAGAAGAATTCATTAATTTGGCTACTATATTAAACTGATACACCATGTTTGCTTTTCTGAAAAACAAGTATTTCAAATTTGCCGTCGTAGGCATTATCTACACCCTTTGGGTGATATGGCTCAGAAATTTCTGGTTCCTTCTCGGACTGGGTATTATTTTCGATATGTACATCACCCGTAAGGTTAACTGGACATTCTGGAAGAAGCGTGAAGGCAAAAACAGCAGTCTGGTGGAATGGATCGATGCCCTCATTTTTGCCGTAATTGCTGTTACTTTCATCAATATTTTCCTGTTCCAGAACTACAAAATACCCACCGGTTCGATGGAAAGAACATTGCTTATCGGCGATCACCTCTATGTAAGCAAGGTAGCCTATGGTCCAAAGATACCCAACACTCCCCTCTCCTTCCCCTTTGCACAGAATACGCTCCCCTTCAGCAAGGCCAGGAGTTACCTGGAATGGATCAAGTTGCCCTACAAACGGCTGGCAGGTTTCCGTAAGGTAAAAAATGATGATATTGTTGTTTTCAATTTTCCTGCGGGCGATACCGTGATTCTCGAAAGGTATGAACAAAGCTATGATGCCAACCTGAGGGAATTTGCCTATATGTTCCGCATACAAGATGAAAGAGCAGGACATCCCGATCGGCCCGGATCAGAATACTGGCAGATGGCCGAAAAATATGTGCATGACAACTTCACTATAGTGGTAAGGCCTGTTGACCGAAGGGACAACTACATCAAACGCTGTGTGGCCATTCCGGGCGATACCCTGCAGGTAAAAATGGGAGTGGTATATATTAATGGAAAACAGCAAAAGCATATCGAAAAACTACAATACCGTTACCTTGTGCGCACCGACGGAAGCATGATCAGCCCGAGAGTATTCGACCGCATGGGCATCAGCAACCAGGACAGAAAAGACAGCTGGTCGCCCGATGGTTACTATGAACTCTTCCTTGATTCTGCCCTGGCAGAAAAGTTCAGAAAGATGCCAAACGTAAAATCGGTTGAACCCATCTTCAAACAACCCGGTCAGTATGCCGATTATATCTTCCCCCACACACCTAAATACCCATGGAATGAAGACAATTTTGGCCTTCTTGCCATGCCCAAAAAAGGAGAAACCATTGCGCTCACCCTCGACAACCTGCCCCTATACAGCCGTATTATCAATGCCTACGAAGGCAATAAGCTTCAGGTAAAGGACAGTGTGATCTATATCAACGAAAAGCCCGCTACAAGCTATACATTTAAGATGGATTATTATTTCATGATGGGCGATAACCGGCACAATTCAGCCGATTCAAGGTTCTGGGGATTTGTTCCCGAAGACCACATCGTTGGACGACCAGTATTCATCTGGCTCTCGATCGATAAAGACAAGCATTTCCTGGGCAAGATCCGCTGGAACAGGATGTTTATGAAAGCAAGTAATTAGAAGGGAATATAAAAAAACAATCAAATTCAAGCACCCAATCGACCCTGCTACGCCAAACAAACGATCAAAATATTGTAAGCAGGAATAATACCGGTTGATTGCTCAATATAGCATACAAAAGAAGAACCCCGGATGGTCCGGGGTTCTTCTTTTGTATGTAGGGCTTCATCAGGTATTTGAGAATCATATTCCCTTTGCCCGAATCATGCAACAAGAATTTAATCCTGATACCCCTTAATCATTCAAACAATGCACCACTGTTTTAAAAGGGGAAATCTTCAGCTCCTTTTTCCTGCTGAACCGGTTCGGTTTTTGGTTTCTTGGCCACCAGTTGAACCGGGTTACCGTCAACATATATAGCCCTAAATGGCCTTACCGGACAGGCATCCTCGCATGCTCCGCATCCCACACATATCTCCTGGTCAGTTTCGGGCATAGTGAGATTGCCTTTTCCAAAGGTTACCATTTTAACGGCCTGCGTGGGACAGTGCTCTGAGCATGATCCGCAGGCAGTATTCTCAACATAAGGGATGCAGTTTTCTTTAATAAAAACCACCTTCCCCATCTGTGTCACCTTTTTCTTTTCAACGGTGAGTGGCAGGATAGCGCCCGTGGGACAAACCTGTGTACAGGCAATGCACTCATGGTTGCAATAGGCTGCATGATAATCCATCCTGGGCTGAAGCAGGCCAATAAGTCCGTACTCCAGCATGGCAGGCTTCAACACATGACTGGGACA
The DNA here is from genome assembly GCA_021812865.1 of Bacteroidota bacterium. Classification (GTDB taxonomy): domain Bacteria; phylum Bacteroidota; class Bacteroidia; order Bacteroidales; family JAAYUG01; genus JAKAMP01. The sequence goes on from JAKAMP010000016.1 coordinate 13,314, forward strand.
AGCTGTAACGCATAGGTGGCAGGCTGTGCATGTTTTATTGAAG
>JAKAMP010000480.1 GCA_021812865.1 Bacteroidota bacterium
CCCTATCCTGCCGCAAAGTATTCCGAAAACTTCATCACTGCCGGCCTGGATTATACTCCGGTAAAAAATGTTCACCTGATGCCGAATGTGTGGGTCGATACATACAAAAACAAACTAAGTTCCTCAACCGGTCTGGCCAAGAGCGATTATGACATGACCGTTCGCCTGAGCTTCTACTACATTTTTAAATAATAATAACCAGTAAACGTTTTAATAAATAATCGTATGAAATTCAACACTATCAATTTAGGTTTTGCCCTGCTGATCGCAGCAGTTACCCTCAGCGGTAACCAGAAAGTTCAAGCCCAGTCCGATAAAGAACTGATCGGAGCCGGTGCAACTTTCCCCTACCCCTTGTATTCCAAAATGTTTGATGAATACAACAAGGAAAAAGGCGTGAAAATCAATTACCAGTCTATTGGTTCGGGCGGCGGCATCAAGCAGTTGCAGAACAAGACCGTTGATTTCGGCGCTTCCGATGCACCCTTGAGCGATGAAGAAATGAAGCAGATGCCTTCACCCATCATTCATATTCCCACCTGCCTTGGCGCAGTAATGATCACCTATAACCTTCCTGGTAACCCGAAGCTGAAACTCACTCCCGATGTGATTGCCGATATTTTCCTTGGCAAGATCACCAAGTGGAACGACAGCAGGCTTACCCAGCTCAACCCGGCAGCCAAACTGCCCAGCCTGGCTATCTCGGTTATTCACAGATCGGATGGCAGCGGTACAACCTATGTGTTCTCCGATTACCTGAGCAAGGTGAGCTCCGCATGGAATACCAAACCCGGCAAAGGCAAAGCGCTTGACTGGCCTGTGGGTATCGGCGCCAAAGGAAACGAAGGCGTTGGCGGAATGGTGAAACAGATTCCCGGCAGCATTGGTTATGTTGAACTGGCCTATGTGATGCAGAACAAAATGACCTCTGCCGAAATCAAGAACAAGTCAGGTGTTTTTGTGGATGCAAGCCTGAAATCGATCAGCTCCGCAGCAGCTGTAAAACTGCCTGCCGATCTGAGGGTATCCCTTACCAACACCGATGCAAAGGATGGTTATCCCATCAGCAGTTTCACTTATATTATTCTTTACGTGAGCCAGTCATACGACAACCGTGCCCAGGCAAAGGCTAAAGAAACCGTATCGCTTATTCAGTGGATGATCACCAGTGGCCAGAAATATGCTGCACCCTTACTTTATGCTCCTCTTCCCAAGGAGGCTGCTTCGGCTGCACTTGGTCAGTTGAAAAAAGTAAATTTTGCAGGAAAATCGCTGCTGTAAGAAATGATTATAATGTGAATGAAAAAAGCGCATTGTCCTGTAAAAAGGACAATCGCTTTTTGTATTTTTATGATCTTTCCGGTATTGGTTTATGCAAAACCGGAAAGATTTATTTTTAAATGAATATTGGAATGTTAAAGCAAAATCTAGTAAAGAGTAAGGTCGGGGGTCTTCATTTCAGGGAAGCGGTCTTCCGCCGGACCCTGTCCCTTTCGGCCATCCTGATCATTGTTTTGCTGCTGAGTGTCTTTCTTACCCTCCTGATCAATTCACTCCCTTCCATCAAAGCGCTTGGTGTGAAGTTTCTTTACCAGAAGGCCTGGGATCCGGTATCCGATCAATACGGGGCCTTGCCTTTCCTGATCGGAACCCTTATCACCTCAGCGTTGGCGTTGATCATCTCTACTCCCTTTGCCCTGGCCATTGGCATATTTCTGGGAGAATATTACCCGAAGGGCTTTTTCAGCGGGATCATTAAAAATGCCATTGAGTTGCTGGCGGGGATTCCATCGGTAATTTTGGGCTTTTGGGGGCTATTTACCATCGTCCCCATCGTGCGTGGGTTGGAAATGAAGGTAGGCGCCATTCCATACGGAGTGGGTATTCTCACTGCCTCGATCATTCTTGCCATAATGATCACTCCCTTTTCTGCGTCACTCATCAGGCTGGTCATCAGCATGGTTCCGCTTCATCTGAAGGAGGCTGCCTATGCATTGGGAGCCACCCGCCTTGAAGTGATCCGGTTCGTAATCATCCCCTATGTGAAGTCGGGCATATCGGCCGGCATCCTTTTGGCTTTGGGAAGAGCCCTGGGGGAAACCATGGCCGTTACCATGCTGATTGGAAATACCCAGATGATTCCGAACAGCCTCTTCTCAACCGGCAACACCATGGCCAGTGTGATTGCCAATGAATTCACCGAAGCCACAGGTAAGATATATTTTTCAGCCCTCATTGAGATGGGACTGGTGTTGTTTGTGGTAACCACACTCATCAACATCATCGGGGTAAGAATCATCAAAAGGTTTGAAACAAAATGAAAGATAACTTCGCCATACGCCAGGCAAAAAATATCGTATTCAAGATCCTGATCATCCTGCTTACCCTTATCACCATTGCTCCCCTGCTGGCGGTGCTGGTGTATATCATCAAACAGGGGATATCGGTGATTAACTGGAGTTTCTTTACCAACCTGCCTAAACCAGTGGGAGAAACAGGTGGTGGCATTCTGAATGCACTGACAGGTAGCATTATGATCATCGTGGTGGCCGCTATCATTGCCGTACCCATTGGAGTGACCACAGGTATGTATTTTGCCGAGCACGCCCGCACAAAAACCTATTATGTGGCGCACCTTGCAGTGGACGTGCTTCAGGGTGTGCCATCGATTGTGATCGGCATCATTATTTACCTATGGTTTGTAAAGCCTTTCGGACAGTTCTCTGCTTTGTCGGGAAGTATTGCCCTGGCCATGATGATGCTGCCCTCGATCATCAAATCGACCGAGGAGACCCTAAAATTAGTGCCTTCGACTATCAAAGAAGCTGCTCTGGCGCTTGGGGTACCCTATTATAAGACTATGACGAGCGTAATCGTGCCTACGGCTATGAGCGGAATATTGAACGGGATCATCCTGGGCATCGCCCGGGTTGCCGGGGAAACCGCACCGTTACTGTTCACCGCTTTCGGCAATCCCTTCCTGAATTTCAATATATTGAAGCCTAC
>JAKAMP010000481.1 GCA_021812865.1 Bacteroidota bacterium
GCATTGCTCGGCGGAGTGATCGGCGGTAAACTGGCAGGCAGGCTAAAACCGGCAGTCTTACGCTGGACGGTGGTGGCCATTGGTTTCGCAGTTGCGGTATATTATTTTGTGGCCTGAGGCCCACCGGCTGGAATGTTCAGAAGCCGGTGAAATTCAGTTCCTGCGCCGGTTGAAACGCTCATCAGTCACTTCAAGTTTCAGCCACTCGTAGTCTCCGGTCTTCAGTTTCCAAATGATACTTGATTTTGCCGGGATCCGTATTCCTTCAAATTCCTTATATCCTTCGGGATCCATTTTTACGAACCAGTTTTCCAGGGTTGATCCTCCCTTACGGAAATAATACCTGGGAGCCTCAAAGCTCACCACATCGCCCGATGGATTGAAGGTAAACGTGCCGGTAACCTTTGTTCCTCCGTATACCATGGTTGCCTTTGCCTGAAGAGAGTCAGTCTGTTCCCAGTGAATATAAGGGTTCAGAGCTGCCGAAGGAAACCAGACGGTCTCGGCCAGGTAACGAACCATGCTTCCCTGATCGATCTCGTTTCCCCTTGCATTTACCACCGGAAACAACGACAGGGCTTTCAGCAGCATTTGTCCCTTGCCGTTCTCAAGCCGGTCCTTACCCGTTACATGAATTCCCCTTGCATATTTTACATCCGGAAGCCACAGAAATGCCGGATCCCCGGTACGGAACCACTCCAGGGCCCTGAACGGAACCCATTTGCCTTCAGGTGAAGTACGCATGGTACCTGTTTGCCTTATGAAAACCCAGTCGGTCTTTTCCCTTCCCACGATATTGGCATGTTTCAGCCAGAGCTGAACTACAGGTGGTAAGGAATCTAACATTTCCGGTGCGATGATGGTCCCCTGCACATGAATATCATGGCTGAAGGACCTGTATTCCTTGACAGCCATACGGTGACTGCTCCAGGCGCCAAACCCCACCAGCACGGCAGCAAGAATGAGCAGGTTGGCAAGGGTGCCAAATTTGGCATCTTTCCATGCGGAAAAAATCAATACCTGCGAAACCAGCACGGCCAATGCTCCTGGCAGCCACCACCTGGGATTCCCGGCAATCAACATTATTCCGGCAGCCAGGAATATAACTACAGTAATCAGCCAGATGATCCCGGCAGTCTTCGAAATATTTTTACCGATCTGACTGATCTCTGCTAAACGAAAGGCTTTCAGGAAACCCATGAGGTGAATCAGTCCGTGTATAAAGATGAAAACGATTACGAAGATTTTCATGTGGTTTGGGTTAAATCAGCGTAAAAAGACAAAGTGAAAATAAAGCGCAAAATTCAAATTTGTTGCCTGAAATAATTATGATGAATTGATAATCTATTCGTTATGTGGTTGTAAATTAGTATAAAGATAAGGGTCAAAACTTTTATCTGCAAATATTAAATCATGCCGCCATGAAAAATTCCGCCCGAATGAACCGTCGAACCTTTGTAAAAACTTCAGCCCTGGCTGCCGCCGCAGCTACCCTTACATCCGGGCTGGGCAATGGCTTGGAATCGTCTCCACGACCCATGAAACGCGTATTTGGCAAGCTGGGCTTTGAGGTAACCACCCTGGGATTGGGCGGACAGGCTTCCCTTCAATGGACACCCGAAGGGATTGATCCGGTAAAGATAATACTGAAGGCTTTTGATCTAGGTATCAACTATTTCAATACATCCAACCTGTATGGCCCCAGTCAGGCCAACTTGGGCAGGGCATTCAGGATAATGAATCTTGTACCCGGACAAGCCGTATACGATGAGAAGCTGCGAAGCTCCATTTTTCTTACCTCTAAAACCCATTTGCGCTGGGCAAAGGGTGAGGGGGAGGTAAAGGAGGTAACGAACTGGACCAATGGCGAGCAGGGATCGCATACCATTGATGACCTGCACCGTTCCCTTTCCCTGATGTTCGGCGACGGCAAAGGCAATTACCCGCAGGGCGCATATCTCGATATGATGCTCATTCATAACCTCAACACCCGCGAGGAGGTAGATGCCTTGTATGAAGGCCTCGATCATCCCGATCCTTCAGCCGAACGCATCGGCGCACTGGCTGCGCTGCGTGATTACCGCGACGGAACCAACCTCACCGGTCTCAATCCTAAAAATGAAAAGCTGATCAGGCATATCGGCTTTTCCGGTCATTACGATCCCTCAGTGATGATGTACATGATACGCCGCGACCGCACCAACCTGCTCGATGCCATGCTGGTGGCCATCAATGCCAACGATAAACTCATGTTTAACATGCAGTACAATGTCATTCCCCTCGCAAGCGCCAAAAATATGGGTATTATCGCTATGAAGGTGTTTGCCGACGGAGCTATGTACACCAAACCTGCCGAATGGTCGAACAACCCTTCGCATGTGGTGCGAACCATGAGCAGCGAGTCCCTGCCAAGCCAACCTCTTATCCGGTATTCCCTTGCCACACCGGGTGTACACCTTGCCATCATTGGTATTGGACAGATCAGCGACAGGAAGGAGGAATGCCAGCTCAGCAATAACCTCGAAGCGGCGCAGGTCCTGCCTGGCGAACTGTCCGAAGCCGAAAGAATAGCTATTGAAGAAATGACGGCGAAAGTCAAAGAGGGAAAGACCAACTATTTTCAGAATTCCGCCCGGCCACTGATGGCTCCCTCTGAATTAACCGTGAGCCAGAACAAGGAAGGGAATTCCAGAAAAGCTTTTGTTCACTGGGACACTGCCTATGCCGGAGATGCTCCCATCAGCACGTATGAGATATGGAGGGATGAACAGAAGATCAAAGAAATCCCGTTTGCTCCCCAGGTGAGCATGGACCCATTTATTTTGACCGATTTTCCGGGCAATCATGCCTCACATACCTATTATGTAAGAGTGGTTGACGCTAAAAACAGAACCGCTGATTCTGCACCAGTTCTGCTCCCGGCCATCGGCTGATGATCCGTGCTTCAATATCCTGCCAGGCCGTCTTCTTCTAAAGCAGTAGTGCAAATACTTGCATGGAAG
>JAKAMP010000482.1 GCA_021812865.1 Bacteroidota bacterium
ATCGCCCAGCTTGAATTCGATGGAAGCGTTGGGATGTTTGTCGCCTGCTTTCTGTACAATATAATTATGCAGTCCCCTGGATTTGGTGGCTGTGGAGGTGAGGCTCTTAAACCGGTTACCGCGGTTGATGTTGATCATGGTGGCCACCGGCCCTACGCCATGGGTTGGGTACAGGTCGGCGTTCTGGTACACCGAATGATAGGTACGCCAGTGGGCCTCGTGTACTCCCTTTTCCCCGAATTCCACTCCCGGTTCAAACTTCACCGTACGCAGGTCGTGTTCATATCCGCAGTGAAAATACATGGGTTCCCCGAAAATCCCCTGTCGTACCATATTCAAAACGGCCATCACATCGCGCCGGTAGCATACATTTTCGAGGATCATTACAGGCACGCCCGTTGCTTCATAGGTATTTACCAGGTCCCAGCATTCTTCAAGGGTATTGGCAGCAGAGACTTCCACTCCGGCATATTTTCCGGCCTTCATGGCTGCCACAGCCATGCGTGTATGCCACAGCCAGGGGGTTGCAATGAGCACACCATCGATATCGTTGCGCTGAAGCAATTTTTCGAAAGCCAGTTCACTTCCGGTATACGCTTCGGGTTTAGGCCTTCCGCTTTTCACGATCATATCGGTGGCGATGGTAATTCTTTCCGGATCGATATCGCAGATAGCCGGTACCACCACATCGGGCCGGGATAATACATTATGAAGATGATTACAGCCTCGCAGCCCCACCCCGATAAAACCGATTCTAACCTTTTCTTTCACCTGGGAGCCAATTGCCATTTTGGGCAAAAGGGCCAGACCCAGCCCGGCCATCCCGGTAGTCTGCAGGAAATTCCTGCGGGTAAATCCGTTGCTCATATGCAGTGTTTTTAATAGTTAGGGTCAAGGATTCAAAGATAAAACATATGTTTTAAATCCAAGCCCGGCAAACTCAAGTTCTTTATGCTTTCCCTGGACATTGACCCGGAATATTCAAAAAAAAGAAAATGAACAAGATGGGATATCACCTTCCGCTATAACATAATTGGAAGCAGTTACAAGGACATCCCGGAATTACAAGCGATGATTTACATCACTCCCATCTAATGACAACTATCATTGGATTTGGCTCTGCAACGAGCTTTTCATTCATTAATATTGCAATAGAGGTCCGCAGATGAATTTATTTTTCAGTCGTGAAATGAAAATGATGGGGATGAACCCCTTCACTCTTTCTTTCTTTGGATTCACTGAAAGGAGGTTTCTTCATTATTACCGGACCATAGCTTTACGTGACGCCCGATATGCCTGGTTGGCGGGAATGCTTCTGTATTCATTATTCGGAATTCATGACATTCTGTTCTTTTCTGAACAAAAATCGCTGCTCCTGCTCATCCGTTTTGGCATCGTAGCCCCTGCCATGGTTCTGCTATTGCTGTATTCATTCACTCCCAAGGCCCTCAGGCGTATACAATTGGTCATTTCGCTGGGGATTGTGATTTGCGGACTTGGCATTATTTTCCCTCTGAGCAACGGAAACGGGAACAAGGAAATCACGCAAATCTCGGGCCTCATTCTTCTCTTTGTTTTTGCTTTTGCATTCACCCGAGCCCGTTTCATATATGCTACGCTGAGTGTTCTGCTGGTGTATGCGGCATATGAAGCCCGCGAATTTTTTATAGCAAAATCACTGGGAAGCACGGTTGCTTCTCATAACTTCTACCTCCTTTCAGCTATTTTGATAGGCTTCTCAGCATCGTACATGATTGAATTTTTTGTCAGGAGGGATTTCTTTATGCTTCACTTGCTTAACCGTGAAAAAGAAAAAACAGAACGGCTAAACACCAAACTGGAGAAAAGGATCCAGGAAAGGACCGAGATTCTGAACCTCATCAATAAACATCTGCATGAAGAGATCCGGCACAGGAACAAGGTTGAACAGGACCTGATCCTGGCCAAGGAAGAGGCAGAAATGGCAAACCGGATGAAATCGGCATACCTGGCCAACATGTCGCACGAAATACGGACTCCGATGAATGGCATACTGGGCTTTGCACAATTGCTGAAGCAGGACAATATCAGTGAGACTAAAAAGAAGGAGTTTGTCGACATCATTAACCACAACGGGAAGTTGCTGCTCAACCTGATAGAAGATATCATAGACCTGGCGAAAATTGAAGCCGGACAAATGAAACTCAACTTCACCGAATTCGACCTTGTGGAGATGATGCAACGAATGCACCAGACTTATCTGGTAAACAAGTTCATCCGCAGAAAGGATCATCTCAGCCTCACCCTTGTTCTGCCCAAGTCAACCCGGTCTGTCTGGCTTGCCAGCGATGAGAAACGAATCGAGCAGGTGCTGTCGAACCTCCTGGATAACGCGCTGAAGTTTACAGAAAAAGGATCTATTGAACTGGGACTGGTAACCACAGACAACCAGGTTGAGGTTTACGTTCGTGATACCGGGATTGGACTTACAGCAAAGCAGCTGACAGAAATATTCAACCGTTTTGAACAGGGAGGCATATCCACCGTCAAGTACGGAGGATCGGGTTTGGGTTTATCTATTTGTAAAGGCATTGCTGAATTGCTGCAAGGGGTCATCAAGGTGGAATCGACACCGGGCAAAGGCTCCACATTTAGCCTGAGCATTCCAATAAAAATCAGTGCACCAAAGGCCAATCATACCGTTATTAGCAAGGCCATTCCCAGGGCAAACCATTGGCCAGGCAAAACGCTTCTTATCGCGGAAGACGAGGATATCAATTACACGTTGATATGCGAAATGCTCAAAGAAACCAGGGTTAACCTGATTCATGCACGGAACGGAATGGAAGCTTTGAACATCGTACGGAACAACCACGACAATATTGACCTGGTGCTGATGGATATTAAAATGCCGGAAATGAACGGGTATGAAACGATCCTGTCCATCAGGAAAATCGACCAGAAGATACCCATCATTGCCCAATCGGCATATGCCATGCAGGAGGAAATTGAAAAATGCTT
>JAKAMP010000483.1 GCA_021812865.1 Bacteroidota bacterium
CGCTTGAAAAAGTTCAGTTTCTTGAGAAAATGGGATTCAGCCGCGTGATTCTTGCCAGAGAACTTTCTCTCGATGAAATCAGTGAGATCAGGGCTGGGACACAGGTAGAACTGGAAGCCTTCGTGCATGGCGCCTTATGTGTGTCGTATAGCGGACAGTGCTGGATCAGTCAGGCTGTGACAGGGCGTAGCGCCAACCGGGGAGAATGCGCCCAGTTGTGCCGCTCGGCCTATGACCTGGTCGATGCGAACGGCAAGGTATGGCTGCACAACAGGCACCTGCTTTCGCTGAAAGACCTAAACCTGAGCGCTGCCTTGCGCGATCTCATAAATGCCGGGATCACTTCTTTCAAAATAGAGGGACGGCTGAAGGACAACGCCTATGTGAAAAACGTCACCGCCTTTTACCGTCAGAAGATCGATTTGCTGTTAGGCACTGACCAGAATCTCTCCAGAGCATCATCGGGTTCCTGCCGCTTTCATTTTACACCCGATCCGGATCGAACCTTCAACCGTGGATACACCGAGCATTTCGTTCAGGGTCGCCAGTCAAAACTCAGCTCCATGCTCAGCCAGAAATCCCTTGGCAAAAAGGTTGGGAAAGTGATCCGGAGCGAAAAGGTGAGCCTGTATGTGCAGGTTGAAGAGGAAATCCATCCGGGCGATGGCATATGTTACTTTGACGCCCACGAAGAGTTACAGGGATTTCTTGTAAACCGCGCCGAAAACAACAGGATATGGCCCGCCCAGCCCAGGTTGCTGCCCGAAGGTACCCTACTGTATCGCAATGCCGATAAGCAATTCATAAAAACCATCGAAAATGATGCCTGTAGCAGAAACATCGGTGTGGATTTTGAATTTGCAGAAACCGGCAATGGCTTTGAACTCAGGGCGATGGATGAAGACCTGGTAACAGCCGTTGGAGAACTCAGAACGGTGAAAGCGGAGGCTAACAATCCGCAGCTCGTTACAAAAAATATTGAAAAACTTCTTTCACGTACCGGCAATACCCCTTTTGAGGCCCGTTCGGTAAAAATTCACTGGCAGAAAGCATATTTTCTACAAGCTTCCGCTCTCAATGGCTTACGCAGGGAGGTTCTGGAAAGGCTTCAAATGGAACGTATTTCTGGTTACCGCCGTACAGAAAGGAAATCGTCCGCCGCAAATGCCAGGTACCCGGCAAAGGAGCTCACATACAGGGGAAATGTAATGAATTCCCTTTCAGAAGCATTTTACCGGAAGCACGGTGTGGAAAAAATTCAACCTGCATTTGAAAAATCCGTTCCGGAGGGTGAACCGGTGATCATGAATACCCGTTATTGCCTGAAATATGAACTGGGCCAGTGCCCTTTGAAACGGGACGCCCTGGAAGGAAGGATGAAGGAACCACTCTGGATTGTTGATAATTCGAACCGCTACCGTTTGTCATTCGATTGTAAAAAATGCGAAATGAGTGTACATTTATCGCGTAATCACAGGTAAACCCAAGCGGATGGAAATATTTTCCTCAAAATAAATAGCAGATAAAGCGTAATCAATCAATTCAATCTGATCATGAATCTCACTCCCCGTAATTTTCCCGATTATGAACTGATCGATTCGGGCGGATTTGAGAAGCTCGAACGTTACGGCACCTATATTCTTGCCCGTCCCGAACCACAGGCGGTATGGAATCGCTCTTTACCGGAAGCGGAATGGAAGAAAATGTATCATGCCCAGTTCAGGAAAAATCCATCTAACAGGGAAGGCAATGTGGGTCAGGAGAGAGGCGAATGGATTCTCAAAAAAGACATGCCCGAACAATGGGTCATTCAATACCCATACCGTTCCATGCAGCTTGGCCTGCGACTTGGTCTCACTTCCTTCGGGCACATCGGGGTATTTCCCGAACAAGCCGAAAACTGGAATTTCATTTTCGATACCATCGATGAAATAAAGCACGAAAAGCCTGTTGTGCTTAACCTTTTCGCCTATACCGGCGCTGCAAGCCTTGCTGCCAGGGCAGCAGGCGCCGATGTTCATCATGTCGACTCAGTAAAACAAGTGGTAAACTGGGCCCGTGAAAATATGGAAAACAGCAGACTCAACGGAATCCACTGGATTATCGAAGATGCCATGAAATTCGTTCAGCGCGAGGTGAAAAGAGGCAAGCAGTATCATGGAATCATTCTCGATCCACCCGCTTACGGCAGAGGCCCTCAAGGTGAAAAATGGCTGCTCGACAGGCATATCAATGAAATGATCTCCCTTTGTTCAAGGCTCCTGCATAAAAGGAACAGCTTCTTCATGCTCAGCATGTATTCCCTGAGTTTTTCCCCTATGATCTCCGAGAACCTGGTGATGAACAACTTCAAAGATGCAGGCGACAAGGATGCCGGCGAGCTGTTTTTTCCCGACCGGGCCGGGCGTAAACTTCCACTCGGCACCTTCATCCGCTTCAGAAAATAGAGGGTTACTGTTCAAAAAGTAAATGAAAAAATAGATGGCGGATAGTAGACCCACTTCCGCTTCGCATCGGACGGGCAGGCAACGGACAGTAGACGACGGACCATCCTCCGCAGAGCCCGGACGAATCCAGTTTTATTGTACCAAGTAAACGTTAATGGTTGAACAGCCTAATTGGTGGTCCTTGAAACGTATAAGAAGATCGTAGAAGCCTGTTTTACTGCATTGAAACATCATCTGGTCGAAGTATTTGTCGCCCATGGAATTCACGCCCACAATCTTGTCCCCGTCGTGCAGTTCCAGAGTGGCAAGTCCAACTTTCCCGTTTATATGGTTTAGCACCTTGAATTTATATTTTGAACCCTTATTGAACTCGAGTGTCATATAATATTCATTTTCAACGCTGTTCGGGCTGATCTTTTCAAGTTCAAAATCTATCTTTCTCAGGAAAACTTCTTTCTGGGAGAAAGCATCGGCAAGGGGAAGGAGCAGGAGTGAAATGACAATAAACAGGAAAAACCTTTGATTCATGGTTTTTGAATT
>JAKAMP010000484.1 GCA_021812865.1 Bacteroidota bacterium
AATCTACCTTTATCGCTGTTATGTTCTTCGGATGGAACAAAACCAGCAAAAAATTTCACCTGTTATCCACCTGGCTCGTGGCAGTGGGATCCAACCTCTCAGCCTTATGGATCCTGGTTGCCAATGCCTGGATGCAGTTTCCTGCCGGCATGCATTTCAATCCCGACACCGTCAGGAACGAAATGATCAACTTCTGGGATGTCCTGTTTTCACCTGTCGCCATCAATAAATTCCTTCATACCATCTCTTCGGGATACGTGCTTTCGGCCATTTTTGTCATTGGCATCAGCAGCTGGTACCTGCTGAAAGGTAGAGAATCCATGCTGGCCAGGAAAAGCATGATCGTGGGCGCCGTGTTCGGTGTGCTGGGTTCACTCTTTATTGTATTCACAGGTGATGAATCTGCACGTCTGGTTGCGAAAGTTCAACCCATGAAATTCGCAACATTCGAGGGATTATATGACGGGCATGGAGGCGCACCGCTCGTTGCTGTCGGTGTTGTATCAAGCCAATCAGACAGCTCCCATAACTACCTGAAGAATTTTACGGTTCGCATTGAAATTCCCAACCTGTTGAGTTATATGGTTTATGCTGACAGGAATGCCTTCATTGCTGGGGTAAATGATCTCATCAATGGAAACAAGGAACATGGCATCCTGTCGGCCAAGGAGAAAATTGAAAGAGGTAAATTCGCCCGCGAAACCCTGAAGAATTATAAACTGGCTATCTTGAAAAAGGATACAGCCCAGATGACGCTGATCAAGGCCAAATTTCAGGACAAGGATTTCCTCGATCATTATTTCCGGTATTTTGGGTATGCTTTCATCAAGGATGTAAATACCCTTGTGCCCAGTATCCCGATTTCCTTCTATAGTTTCCACATCATGGTGGTTCTGGGATTTTATTTTGTACTATTCTTCATCCTGATATACATCTTTGTAATCAAAGGCTCGATTGAAAGAAGAAGAAAATTCCTCTGGCTGTCCATACTCACTATACCTCTTCCTTACCTTGCCTCTGAGGCAGGCTGGGTGGTAGCCGAAATGGGACGACAACCCTGGACCATACAGGATTATTTGCCCACAGTGGCAGCTGTTTCGAACATTGATTCCACCAGCGTACAGGTCACCTTCTGGCTCTTCGCAACCATCTTTACCACATTGCTCATTGCTGAAATACGCATCATGGCAAAACAAATCAAAATCGGTCCCAAAGAATCATCTAACGAAGGAGGAAAATAATATGTTGGCAAGTATATCTTATCTCACCCTGCAACATTACTGGTGGATCGTTATTTCCCTTCTCGGAAGCGTACTGGTTTTCATGCTGTTTATCCAGGGCGGACAAACCCTGCTGTATACCATTGGCAAAAACGAAACCGAAAGAACCCTCCTGGTAAACCTCCTGGGACGTAAATGGGAACTAACCTTTACTACCTTAGTCACATTTGGCGGCGCTTTCTTTGCGTCCTTTCCCTTGTTCTATTCCACCAGCTTTGGCGGAGCCTACTGGGTATGGATTGCGATCCTGTTTTGCTTTATTATTCAGGCCATTTCGTACGAATACCGTTCAAAGCCCAACAACTTCTTAGGGAAAAAGACTTATGAGGTTTTCCTCTTTATCAACGGAGCCCTGGGCACTATCCTGCTTGGCACGACGGTGGGTACCTTCTTTACAGGCTCATCTTTTATGGTAAACAAGATGAATCTTGCAGCAGGAGCCAATCCCATCATCAGCAGCTGGCAAACCTCCTGGCATGGACTGGAGGCGTTACTGAATTTCAGGAATGTGGCTCTTGGTCTGACAGTTTTTTTCCTCGCCCGCATCCTTGGACTGCTCTATTTTATCAGGAATGTGGATGACCAGAATGTATATGAGCGTTCACGTAAAAACGTGCTGTACAATGCCGTCCCCTTCCTGGTTTTCTTCCTCTATTTTGCTGTTGCCCTTATACTGGCCAAAGGTTTTGCCTACCAGCCCGACACAAAGGAAGTATTCCTTGAATCATACAAATACCTGCATAACTTCCTGCAAATGCCTGTTGTGCTCATTATCTTTCTTGCAGGAGTTGTGATGGTTCTCTGGGGTATAGGGAAAACCCTGCTTACCAATGCAACCGGGGGAATCTGGTTTACCGGAACAGGCACTGTGCTCACTGTATTTGCCCTGTTCCTGGTGGCCGGATTCAACCATACCTGTTACTACCCTTCCACCTTTGATCTTCAAAGCTCACTTAACATCGAAAACAGCTCATCGAGTCCCTATACCCTGAAGGCTATGTCATATGTATCCATCCTGGTCCCCTTTGTAATCGCATACATCTGGCACGCATGGTATTCGCTGGCAAAGAAAAAGATCGATGCCAGGGAACTTGAATCAGAATCTCATGTTTACTAAGACCTGAACCTTATGTATACCTCAGAAATATTGTGGTTTCTCAGCTGGCCGGCGTTTATCGCCTTGTCCTACCTCTTGGTATCTCTGGCCGTGAAGAGATTCGAGAAGAAGCAAGGGTAACTCTTCCATTTTCACGGAACATTTGATACAATCTCTGCAATGCGTTTTAAAAGAGGTTTACTGGACCTGCTGTCCGCATTTCAGCGGAGGTGCTTATATGTTCGGGGTGGCATTATTTGGCGTCCTGCTCATCTTCCATGGTTTGTGACGAAGGAGGAATGATGAGTTCGTCGCTTAACTTCGGAAAATATTCTTTTACGCCTTGCAAGTCTTTTCCACCGGTATCGATAAAGAGCCAGGTCTGACCTTCGTCGGAGGAAACTGCAATAAGCGATGATTCATTCCGCAGCACACCCGCGGTAGTTTTAATTTCCACCACCTGGGGAACCACACACTGGAGCTCATTTCCGTATTGTATAATCGCAGAAGGCGTACCACTCTTAACCGTGAGATAGGATATCCCCAGTTTTTTCATGTCTTTCCTGCTATTCTCCAGTTGCCCTATATATTGCTCCTTCCC
>JAKAMP010000485.1 GCA_021812865.1 Bacteroidota bacterium
GGATATCTATTGCCACCTGGTCCTGCCCGCATTGATAAGTGGGCACAATTACCCCTGCGTTGCATATATAAAAGTTGGCATAGGATGCCGGTAACCTCTGTCCGTCGTAGTAAACCGGGTTTGGCATGGGAATTTCAACTATGTTTAACTGCTTGCCATTGATTAGCCTCATTTTTTTCAGCTCCCTGAGGTTCTCTTCAAGAACGGAATGGTTGAAATCATCCTTGTTCGGTTCCACCATAGTAATCACTGTATCGGCATTCACAAAGCGGGTAATATCGTCGATATGCCCGTTGGTATCGTCGCCCTCGATGCCATCGCCCATCCACAATACCTGTTTCACGCCGTAAAAATCAATAAGGTACTGTTCAATCCGTGACTGGCTGAGGCCCGGGTTACGGTTTTCATGCAAAAGACAAGCTGTGGTGGTAAGCAGGGTCCCCTGCCCGTTGAAGTCCACCGATCCACCCTCCATGACTATTCCCGGAGAAACAAACGGAAGATTAAGATAATCCGCAACTTTCGACGGAATAAGGTTATCCAGTTCATGCGGGTATTTGTTACCCCAGGCATTGTATTCCCAATTTACAATCACCTTTGGAGAAGGCAGTTCCGGATTCACCAGGAATGCAGGCCCATGATCCCTGCACCAGGCATCATTGGTAGGATGCAGATGCAATCTTACCCGGCTCATATCTGTTCCGAGGCTGGTGAGTTGTGCGGCTGCCCTGTCCCTCATTTCCTGCCCGGTGACATTGATATTCACCCCTTCTCCCTGGCTGATGGTCTGAATGAATTTGTGGTAAAAAGGGAAGATCGGATCAATTTTGCCCGGCCATGAAGCCTCATTGTGCGGGTAGCTGAGCCAGGTCGATTCGTGTTTTTCCCATTCGGCAGGAAAACGATATCCAAGTGAGCCTGGAGTCTGCTTATTGCTGAATAAATGTTTTGAATCGCTCATACGTAAATTAGAAGGATGAAAAAGTTACGCCGGTCGGGTGCAATCAGGCTTCGTCGATGAACCTTTTTCCAATTTCATCATAGGAATCAACCCTGCGGTCGCGGAGGAAGGGCCAGTGCACGCGGTAATGGCCGTTAAGTGAAAGATCCAGTTCCTGCACATGAATGGTTTCTTCGTCATGCGGCGCCTGGTATAAAATGGATCCGAAAGGATTGCTTACAAACGAACCTCCCCAGAACTTCAGTCCGCCTTCTTCCCCGGTACGATTCACGGTAACCACATGCACGCCGTTGGCAACGGCATGGGATCGCTGCATAGTCTGCCAGGCGGAAAACTGTTCCCTGTTGGTCGTTTCATCCTGTGTTTTTGCCCATCCTATGGCAGTAGGATAGAAAAGAATATCGGCTCCTTTCAGTGCAGTGATTCTTGCAGCCTCAGGATACCACTGGTCCCAGCAGATAAGCGTCCCTACATTGGCATATCGGGTTTTAAATACCTTGTACCCCAGGTCACCGGGGGCAAAATAGAATTTCTCATAAAATCCAGGATCATCAGGAATATGCATTTTACGGTACTTACCGAGGTATTCGCCTCCGGCATCAATCACGGCAACCGTATTGTGGTACAGACCTTCCGTTCTCTTCTCGAAAAGCGACGCAATGATCACCATCTGGTGTTTGCGTGCGACCTCCCCGAAGATTTTCGTGGATTCTCCAGGAATGGCTTCTGCCAGGCTGAAATTCTCATAGCTTTCGGTGTTGCAGAAATACAGAGAGGCAAAAAGTTCCTGCAGGCATACAATCTGCGCCCCTTTTGCCGCTGCTTCTTCAGTCATTGCCACGGCTTTCCTGATGTTAGCAGCCTGGTCGGCCACACAGCCCATCTGGATCAGTGCCACGTTCACTTTTCTTTTTTCCATATGGATTTCCATGTTGCAGCAGCGGCAGGCCATCTGATTTAACCTCAATCCCCCAAGGGCTAACCACTGCCAGTAAGGTTTTGCAAAAATACACTAATTCGCCACATATGAATATAGCCCAAATCAGTTAAATTTGAATTCCAAAATTTACTGCATGACTTCGCGAGAGAGAATTCTCACAGCCTTACAGCACAAGCAACCCGACCGTGTTCCGGTTGATTTCGGGGCTACTCCCAGTTCAGGTATTTCGGCCATTGCCTATACCCGCCTGGTAAAGCATCTTGGAATGGACCATGCCCGTACCCAAGTTTATGATACGGTGCAGGAGCTTGCCCGGCCTTCCGAAGAAGTGCTCAACCTGTTCAGGGCCGATGCCCTCGATATCCACCGTGCCTTTGATGCGGAAGATCACAACTGGTACCCGATAGCCCTGGCCGATGGCAGTGCAGCTGAATATCCTGTTTGGACAAAAGTATCACCACAGCCCGATGGCAGTTTTCATTTTTATGGAACGGAAGGGGAACTGGTTGGCATGAAACCCGTTGGAGGTACCTTTTACGATGGCACTTTATTCCCGTATCTCTCCGGTTACCCCGATCATTTCAGGGATTTAGAAAAGGATATGTCCCGTTCCATATGGGCTGCCATGAAAATGAGCCCCTGGCACCTGTCGGATCAGCCCGGTTTCTGGAAGAATCTGAGAGACGGGGTCAAACGGCTTCGTGAGACATCGGACCGGGCTCTGATCATTGGCCTGGGATGCAATCTCTTCGAATGGGGCAGCTTTCTCCGCCGAATGGATAACTTCCTGATGGATATCTACCTCGACCCGGTGAATGTGGAAAGGCTTCTCGATGCAATGATGCAGGTTCACCTGGAGAAACTGGCCAGGGTTTGCGAATCGGTTGGCGACCTGGTCGATTTTGCCAAATTCGGCGACGACCTGGGTATGGATACGGGGCCTTTCATGGAACCTGAGGTGTATCGCACGCTTTTCAAGCCCCGCCACACAATGCTCTGCGAATATGTGAAGAAAAACAGCAGCATGCATACTTACCTGCATTCCTGCGGCTCCATATACAGTATCATACCCGAT
>JAKAMP010000017.1 GCA_021812865.1 Bacteroidota bacterium
AAGCATTTTTTCAGGTTCGCATGCGCACCCGGCAGGAACTGGAAGAAATTGAAAGCAGTTCCCGTTATTTTGAAACTGAGGATTTTATCATAGCCAACTCAAACTTCCTGATACAGAAAGATGAAGAGTACATCAATGAGCCGGTTTCATTCATTTTCAGGGGCAATACCCTTATTTCAAATCGTCATCATGAACTGAAATCTTTTACGGACACTTTTAGGAAAGTTGATCTTTTTCCTCGGCTTATTCACACAGGACCATCGGTTTTCCTCATGCTGTTTGAGACGCGGATCGATATGGATGCGGATTTGATCGAAGGGATTGCCAGGGATATTGCCGTGATCAGCAAGAGAATCACCCTTTCGAAATCATTGGATGAGGAACTCATCCTGAAGATCACCCGTTTCCAGGAAGCCGCCATGCTGATCAGGGAAAATATCGTGGATAAACAGAGGGTAATATCGGCCCTGCTGAAAAGCGATTTCTTTCCCAAGGAGAGTTATGAAAAGCTACGGATCATCATCAAAGATATCGGTTCGCTGCTCGACCATACGGCCTTTAGTTTTGAGCGTCTGGAGTACCTGCAGAATACCTTTCTAGGCCTGGTAAACATCGAACAGAATAAAATCATCAAACTCTTTACAGTGGCTACTGTAGTGCTCATGCCGCCAACCCTGATCGCCAGCATATACGGCATGAATTTTCACAGCATTCCCGAACTGGGATGGACATTTGGGTACCCCCTTGCCATCTTCCTGATGATCCTTTCCTCCCTGTCGGCGCTTTACCTGTTCAGAAAGAAAAAATGGTTATGAATCAATATAATACAAGCCTGGCATGAGCAGCGAAATGATCTTTTTCGGAGGTTTTTGTATCCTCATCCTGGCCATCCTGTTTTTCGATCTCATGGTGGTTGGGCGCAAGGACCATATCATTTCATTCAAGGAATCGTTGCTATGGACCAGCGTTTGGGTTTCCGTTGCCATCCTGTTCTACCTGTTGCTCCTATTTCATGCGGAAAAGCTGCACGGAATAACCAATCTGCAGAACTTAATGGCGGTGGAAAAAAAATATGCTCCTTTCCTCAAAATTATTCCCGGCAATTATATCGAATCGTTGGATATTTACCGGAAGAACCTGGGTGCAGAATTCATCACGGGCTATTTCGTGGAATATTCCCTCTCCATCGATAACATTTTTGTGATCATGATGATTCTCAGTTCCTTTGCTGTGAACGAGAAGTATTTCAAGCATGTCCTGTTCTGGGGAATCCTTGGCGCCCTGGTACTGAGGGGCATTTTTATCTTTGCAGGTTCGGCGCTGGTGCAGCGTTTTGAATGGATACTTATGATTTTCGGAGCTTTCCTGGTTTACCAGGGGATCAAAATATTTATCCAAAGGAATAAAGAAGAAGTTACCGAACCGCACAATCATTGGCTGGTCAAATATTTATCGAACCATTTTCCTATTTACAAACGCTACGTAAGAGGGCATTTCTTTGTCAGAAAGGACAGAAAAACGTACCTTACCCCCCTCCTCTTGGTGCTGATTCTCATTGAATTCACCGACCTGATCTTTGCGTTTGATTCTATCCCTGCCATATTCTCGGTTACCCGGGATCCCTTCGTGGTTTTCTTCTCGAACATTTTTGCCATTATAGGGCTGAGATCGTTATTCTTCCTGCTGCGCAAAGTGGTACACATGTTCCACTACCTGAAAATCGGCATCGCCTTCCTGCTGGCATTCATCGGTATTAAGCTGCTGCTGCACGAATGGCTTTATGCGGCTGGATTCAAAACCATCTATTCGTTGTACATCATTCTGGCCACGCTGTTGATCAGCATCCTGGCCTCCGTGATCATTCCGCAGAAAAAAATCACTCCTACCATGGATGTTTAGTGATGATCAATGAAAGTTAATCGTTCATACAGGATATGAAGACAGGCAATAATCATACGCTATTTTCGGCCTTCAGAAATGCCGCTAATGGACTGCTATTCATGGTACGCACCCAGCGGAATGCAAAAATCCACCTTGCAGTTGGAATGCTGGTCTTGCTCATGGGCTTTTTGATGAAGATTTCCATGGTGGAATGGTGCATCATAATTCTAGTCATTGGAATGGTACTTGCGGCCGAGGCTGTGAATACAGCCATTGAAAAGTTGGTCGACCTGGCAAGCCCGGGATATAATGAAAACGCCCGCAACGCTAAAGATGTCGCTGCAGGCGCAGTGCTGCTTACTGCTATGGCTGCTGTAGTTATAGGCTTATTGATTTTCCTGCCTAAGTTCCTTGTCTTAATAGCCGTTCCGTGAAACGATCTCGGTAATTTCTTTTCTTCTTTTCGGCCTTATTTCTTCGCTGGAGGGATATCCCAGCGTAATAATGAGAGGTATCCTCTTGTTTTTAGGTATGTTCAGGAGTTTCTTCACTTTTGGTTCATCGAACCAGCCCAGAATACAGGTTCCCATGCCTTCAGCCACAGCCTGCAAACAAAAGTTTTCGGCAGCAATTCCAATATCCATCAACGGATATTCTTTATCTTTCAGTACCTGCCCCACGGAAGAACTGAAATTGGCTTTCTCCATCACCACCACGACCAGGATAGGGGCCTGCATGGTAAAATGATTCATATTCAACACCCTGCTGCTGGTAGCCTGGGCTATCTGGTGCCTCAGTTCGGTTTGGTCCACCACAATGAATTTCCAGGGCTGCGCGTTGCAGGCCGAAGGCGCCAGCCTGGCCGCTTCCAGGCAGCGGTTCAGTTTCTCTTCTTCCACCGGAGCTGGGCTGTACCCCCTGGTGCTTTGCCTTTTCTTTACCAATTCAAGAAATTCAAATCCATTCATATGTTGTGGTTTTTTGCTATTTCTGCAATCCGGTCCGATTCAAATACATGATCATCAAACTTCATCGAAGCAGCGATAACCATGGCTTTGGCTACATCGACTGCCCTGATGCCCCTGTATTTACGCAAGCGTCCATTCAGCATCCAGTGAAACAAAGGCATAGTCCATTGCGCCAGTTTCTCTCCAAACCTGAATTCCTTTCTGCTTCCAAGTAGCAGGGATGGCCTGAATATGCCATATTCCGGGAACTGAGCCTGAAGAACAGCCTGTTCCATTTCCCCCTTGGTACGAAGGTAAAAATTCCCCGAGTCAGCGCTGGCGCCCAGGGACGAAACTACATAGAAACCTTTTACGCCATTTTGCCTGGCAGTCGAGGCTATTTTTGAGGGGTATTCGGCATCGACCTTCCTGAAAGCGGCCTGAGAACCCGCTTTACGTATGGTGGTGCCAAGGCAGCAGAAAATCTCATCGCCCTCAATCTGTGGCGCAATGCGCTCAAGCTGGTTGAAATCGACCGGGATGAACTCTGTTTTTCCTTGTGAATGAGGTATAGGAGTTCTGAGGAACAGCCGAATGCGGTCATATGCCGGACTGCTTTCCAGCCATTGCACCAGGGCCGATCCAACCAGTCCCGACGATCCGAAAACAAGTGCAGTTTTTCCCATAACCCTTAAGGTTAAATGATGGCAAAGGTATAAAATGAATCGATTGCGTTCTTAAAAATTCTTTCTGTCAGACCTGACGGGTAATCCGTGCAAGCGCGCCAGGGTCAGTCCGAATGCAAACAGCCACACTTCAAGCAGTGTGGCCGCCATAATACATTTTACTCTTTCCGGGAAGGACAAGATTCTCCTGACTCCGGAACATTAGGGATGAAAGGGTTTTACAATATCCATCCCCCGCTTGATAGCCTCCTCATTCAGTGTCATGAGGTGATGATGCCTTGAAGGCAGGGATTTCTTCAAACCTTTCAATACATTTTCGAGTGCAACTATGGGTTTGGTCTTTAGGTACGCTCCCAGCACGATCATGTTGAAGGTACGCGTAGACCCCATGCGGGCCGACTCTGTGGCAGCTTCCACAAGCTGGATGTTGATATCCTTGCGTATCGGATGACGGGTGATACCATTGCTGTCGTATAGCAATAAGCCGCCGGGTTTAACCTTATCCTCGAATTTATCGAGCGACTGTTGGTTGAGAATGATCGCCGTATCGTATGTATTCAGCACGGGTGAGCTTACGCGCTCGTCGCTCAGGATCACGGTGACATTGGCTGTGCCCCCTCTCATTTCCGGACCGTACGAAGGCATCCAACTCACTTCCATGTTTTGCATGATCCCTGAATAGGCCAGGATTTTGCCCATCGACAATACGCCTTGTCCGCCAAATCCTGCAATGATGATTTCTTCATTCATAGGTCAAAGATTTATTCGGTTTTCACACCGGCTAATGACAGTAACTCCTTGCTGACAATCCTGCCATCCACTTTCATATCGCCCAGCGGGTAGAAGGGGAACATATTTTCTTCCATCCACTTGTTAGCCGCTACAGGGGTCATTTTCCAGCCCGAGTTGCAGTTTGAAACGACCTCAATGAACGACAAACCTTTGTTTGCTTTCTGGTTTTCAAATGCCATGCGTACTGCTTTCTTTGTTTTGCGCACGGCAGCAGGCGTATGCACGGCCTGGCGGGTTACAAAACAGGTGCCGGGCAACTGGGCCACCAGTTCAGTGATTTTTAACGGATTTCCCATAAAGGCAACATCGCGGCCATAGGGAGAAGTGGATGATTTCATACCCACCAATGTGGTGGGCGCCATCTGTCCGCCGGTCATTCCATAGATCCCATTATTAATGAATATGATCACGATACTTTCGCCACGGTTGCAGCAGTGGATAGTTTCAGAAGTGCCAATGGCTGCAAGGTCACCGTCGCCCTGGTAGCTAAACACAAACTTTTCGGGCCAGGTGCGCTTTATACCGGTGGCAACAGCAGGTGCCCTGCCGTGTGCAGCCTGCACCATATCGATATCCATGAAATCATAGGCAAGCACAGAGCATCCTACAGGGGCAATACCGATGGTATCGGCCTGGATACCCATTTCCTCGATTACCTCCATGATCACACGATGGGTAGTGCCATGTCCACAGCCCGGGCAATACGACAAGGTATTGCTGGTCAGCAGGGGTGTTCTTTTGTAAACCAGGTTTTCGGGCTTGATGATATCTTTTATATCCATAATCAACCTCCAACGATTTTTTTCATAAAGGCATCGAGAACTTCTTCAGGTGAGTGGATTACCCCTCCATACCGTCCATAATGCTCAACTTTCACCGTGTCGTGAACGGCAAGACGCACATCTTCGATCATCTGTCCTGCGCTCATTTCAACCGAAAGAATTCCCTTAACCTGCTTTGACAGTTCAAGAAGTGGTTCAGATGGGAAAGGATACAAGGTGATAGGTCTGAGAAGTCCCACCCTGATACCTTTTTCCCTCGCCAGGAGAACTGCCTTCTGGCAAATACGGGCGCTGGAACCGTAAGCAACCATGAGATATTCTGCGTCATCGCAATGGTATCTTTCGAATCTCACCTCTGCTTTCATGCGTTCGTATTTTTCCTGCAGGTGATGGTTGTGTTGTTCCTGGAGCACGGGATCGAGATTGAGGGAAGTAATGATATTTCGCTCGCGATTTGGGGTTTTGCCCGTTGTAACCCAAGATTGATCGAAGGTAGTTGCACGGGGCTGTTGTTCGAACAATTCAACCTTTTCCATCATTTGACCGATCACACCATCGGAGAGGATCAGGGCAGGATTCCGGTATTTAAAAGCCAGATCGAAGGCAAGTTTTACAAAATCGCTCATTTCCTGCACCGAAGCAGGCGCCAAAACGAGGAGCCGGTAATCGCCATGTCCTCCCCCTTTTGTACTCTGGAAATAGTCGGCCTGTGAAGGCTGAATGGTGCCCAGTCCCGGGCCCCCCCTTACCACATTCACAATGAGGCAGGGAAGTTCAGCTCCGGCCATATACGAAATTCCTTCCTGTTTCAGGCTAATACCGGGACTTGATGAGGAAGTCATCACCCGCTTGCCGGTGCTGGCTGCACCGTACACCATATTAATGGCGGCGAGTTCGCTTTCGGCCTGCAGAACCACCATCCCGGTGCGTTCATATGCTTTTTCCGACATAAGGTATTCCAGTACTTCCGACTGCGGGGTAATGGGATATCCGAAATAGGCATCGCAACCGGCCCGGATAGCCGCTTCTGCAATGGCCTCATTCCCTTTCATGAGCTGTAATTCACCCATAATTATTTACTGAAAGTTAACAACTTAGTCTTCTTTGACGCGGTACACGGTGATCACACCATCCGGACAAACCACAGCGCAATTGGTGCAGCCTGTGCAGTTATCGGGATATTCCATGTATGCGAAGTGATAACCCTTGCCATTCACCTCTCCCGCCATACGTATCACATCGGTTGGGCAGGAACCGACACAAAGCTCGCATCCCTTGCAGCGTTCCATGTCGACCACTATTGCCCCTTTCATTTTCGCCATGATGTGGTATTTTTAAGATTCAGAAACCAAAAATAGTCAAACTCGTCACATTTATGCCTTTTCCATTGCCAGTAATTGGGAATTCATCCCTATTTCCCTGACTTTCAAGCCAGTCAGAAACCATTTTTTTTCAATTTACCGGGTGATCCTCAAGAAATTTTTTCAAACGTTTTTCCAGATTGGCGAATTGAGTTCTCTGCACCTGTGAGACACAAGCCCTTAGACCTTCTCCGTGTTCACTTCCCGTAATATCGAGCGAAATCGCACTGATGCCATAATACAGAAGCTCCTCAATCAATTCTCCACCTGTAAATCCCGGGTACGACAAGGTAAAATAGAAACCATCGGCTATGGGCCTGTCAATGTCGGTATCGTAAACAATACGGAAGCCATGATCGGTAAAAAGCTTTTTCATCACAGCGGCTTTCTTTCCGTATTCAGAGACCTCTTCAACAAAATTGAATTTCCTGTCGTTTGCTGCTTTCAGCATCGCTGCGAGTGCATATTGGGTGGAATGTGCCGTGCCGGAGGAAAGAGCATATACAGCGCCATAGATCATGGCCCTTCCAAATACCGGCGAGCCAAAATAAGGGATCAGGGCCTGGAATTCCCGCCCAAACAAGGCATCGGAAATTGCCATGACCGAAATGCGCTGCCCTGCATAGCTGAATGCTTTGGAGCTGGAAATGAGCAGCATGTACTGATCGTAATATTTTGCGATGGTGGGTTGAAATGGCGGAACGCCTGGCCTGGAATAATCCTGCCGGAAATCCATACCAAAATAGGCAAGATCTTCGATCACCAGAACATCATACTCCCTGGCCAGAGAGGCTATGATCTGCAGTTCTTCTTCCGTAAAGCAGAACCAGGCAGGATTGTTCGGGTTGGAATAGAGAATTGCAGAAATATTGCCCTTATCGAGAAAGGATTTGATTTTATCGCGCAGCCTGGCTCCTCTGAATTCGAACACATCGAAACCGGTATAAGGCAATCCAAGTACCCGGTGCTGTTGTTTCTGAACCGGAAACCCGGGGTCAATGAAAAGGGTTGTGTTTTTCACCGGATCGCGCCTGCCGGTCATCATAAACGCTGCGCAGGCTCCCTGCATGGATCCCACTGTGGGGACACACGACCGTGGTGAGACCTGAACATCAAGAAAGAGCTTCACAAAACGGGAAGCTTCGTTTTTCAGCGCTTCAACCCCCTCGATATCAGGGTAAATGGAAGCAACTCCTTTTCTGAGCGCTGCGATCTCTGCTTCAATTCCAATATGCGAGGGGGCCAATCCCGGAACGCCCATCTCCATGCGAATGAACTTTTCGCCGGTCGCTCCTTCAATATTATTGACCAGTCTTACCAGTTCCCTGATCGATGCCCTGCCGATATTCTTAATCCCACTTTCTTTAATCTTACTTTCAACTATTTGAAAATCAACGGGAGTCTTTTTCATTGCTTTTAAAAAAGTCAGGCAATGTTAATGAACTTGAGGAAGGATATGAAATTTTATAATGTGTTTAGCAACAATATGCTCATTGCAGATTTCTGCGGTCAATCACCCGCCGGGCCTTTCCCTCGCTGCGTTCTATGGTTTTGGGTTCAACCAGCTTAACATCCACACTGAGTCCGAGCGCACTTTCCAGGTCATGCTGAATCTTGCGGCTCAGCGACTGCAACTGGCTGATCCGGTCGCGAAGGAACTGTTCATCTACCTCAACCAACACCTGCAAAACATCGAGGTTGTGCACGCGGTCCACAATGATCTGGTAATGCGGTTTAAGATTGCCCGATTCGAGCAGAATGGTTTCTATCTGGGAAGGAAATACATTAACGCCCCTGATAATGAGCATATCGTCGCTCCGACCTGTACATTTGGCCATTCTTACCAGCGTTCTTCCACAGTTGCACGATGAATAATCCAGCCGGGTCAGGTCCCGTGTGCGGTATCTTACCAGTGGAAGCCCTTCCTTGGTGATGGTGGTAAAAACCAGTTCCCCGGTGCTTCCTTCCGGAAGAACCTCCAGGGTTACCGGATCGATGATCTCAGGGATAAAATGATCCTCATTGATATGCAATCCGTGCTGAAATTCACATTCGCTGGCTACTCCAGGACCAATTACCTCACTAAGACCAAAAATATCGATAGCTTTGATAAGCCACTTCTGTTCAATCTCCTTCCGCATGCTTTCCGTCCAGGGTTCTGCTCCGAAAACACCCACTTTAAGGCGAAGCTCCGACCGGTCTATTTTTTCTTCTTCCAGCGCCTCCGCCAGGTATAAGGCATAGGAAGGGGTACAGGCAATGGCTGTGCTGCCGAAGTCTTTCATCAATTGAAGCTGTCTTTTGGTGTTCCCCCCTGATACGGGAATAGCTACCGCACCGATTTTCTCTACCCCGTAATGGATACCCAATCCGCCGGTGAAAAGTCCATAGCCATATGCGATCTGCACAAAATCGTGCCTTCCGATTCCTGCACTGGTAAGGGTTCTGGCTACAACCTCCGACCAGGTAACCAGATCACGGCGCGTATACCCCACCACCGTTGGTTTGCCTGTGGTGCCCGAGGATGCGTGCAGCCTCACAATTTCCGACTCAGGAACCGCAAAGAGGCCAAAGGGGTAATTGTCACGCAGGTCATTTTTTGTAGTGAAGGGAAGGTGCTTCAGCTGTTCCACGGTTTGGATGTCATCCGGTCCGATCCCAGCTTGCTGCATTTTTTCGCGATAAAAGGGCACATTATAATAGACCCTGTCGATCATTTCCCTGAGGCGTTCAGACTGCAACTGAGCCATTTCCCCGCGGGGAAGACATTCCATGCTTCTATTCCAGATCATCGGGTGAAGGTTTATAACCGGTTCAGGGCCTCAGCAGGGATCAGCTCCATGCCGTTTTCTTTCAATGCAGCGGAGGCCTTCCCTATATCTTCTGCACACAGGATGATGGCCGCTTTTTCGCCGATAGAAAATCCATACATGTATTCAATGCTGATATTCCGGTCGGACAATACACGGAGGGCTTTTGCGAACGATCCGGCTTCTACCGGCGTGGCAATGGCAAGCACATCGGTAAGACTTACGGAAAATCCTCTCGCTTTCAGCAGGCTCAATGCCTCGGCCGGATGGGAAACCAGAATGCGCAGGATGCCAAACTCAGAGGTGTCGGCAATGGTAATGGCCTTGATGTTTATTTTTTCTTCGCCCAAAGCAGACAAGACCTCCATGAGCCGGCCCGTTTTGTTTTCGAGAAATACAGACAACTGCTTAATAACCATAATGATGACTTTTATCCTGACCGAATTCTCCGTACAAGGTAAAGAATTATGTTATAAAGCAGAATAAAGAAGCGGAAAATTTGATTAGTGGAGGTCTCTTCGCTTTTGAACGCGAATGCGGGCATCTACGGCGGCAATTTTATCTCCGCGTCCGATCAGCGGGTTGAGGTCCATCTCCTTTATTTCAGTGGCAAACCTGAGAAGAGAAGATAGCCTTACGATGATTTCTGCGAGTTTTTTTTCATTCACTCCTTCCTGCCCGCGCGCTCCCTTGATGATCCGGTAGCTTTTGATTGAACGGATCATGGAGTATGCTTCATTGAAGGTAAGAGGCGCCAAACCGCTCGCCACATCACCAAGTATCTCAACGAAAATTCCACCGAGCCCCACGAGGATCACATGCCCGAAGGTAGGTTCATACTTGGCCCCGATAAATAATTCAATTCCTGAGAGCATGGGTTGGATCAGAATGGCCTCCGTGCCAGGAATATCCTTCATTCTGTCGAATTCTGCCACCAGATGTTTTTCAGTGTTGACATTCAGGGCAACCCCCTTGACGTCGGTCTTATGCACTGGTCCGACCACCTTCATGACCACGGGATAGCCAAATTTCTCAGCCATTTCCACGGCCTTTTTGCGTGTCTTTGCCACTCCCTGAGGCACTCGGGGAATGCCGGCGGCATCGAGCAGGGCTTCAATCAATTGGGGAGGCGCAAAGCCTGACTCAGCCTGGTCGATGAGATGCCTGATCCTGCCTATATCAACCCCTTCCAGGAATATTTTTTCCTCAGCCGGTTTGGGCGTATTGTGAGCCATGGTTACCGCCCTGCCTAACAATACTTCATCGGGGAAGTTGATATGTCCCCTGGAGAGGAAAAATTCCACCTCTTTGTTTGCGGTGAGTACCGATGGAAGAATGGGAAATATAGGTTTTCTGCAAGTGAGCATCTTCTGGTGCAGCATCTCGTAGGCATCGAAAACCGGGGCGAGGCCTGTGCTCCCGAAGATCACCATGATCGCATCGATATGATCGAACTTGTTTTCACAATAATCTATGACTAACCCAAGCTGTTCGGCGTTACCCGTGGCCAGCAGATCGATTGGATTGGCCACAGACGATCCCTCGTTGAGTTTTGAGAGCAGTTCATCAGCCAGGGGACCCTCAATTTTTGGTATTTTTAGACCTCCGTTTGACAGGGCATCGGTAAGCATCACGGCAGGTCCGCCGGCATGGGTGATGATGGCGATGTTGCGGCCGCCGATTTCCGGATGCATCAGAACGCAGGCCACGGTAATCAGTTCTTCCCTTCCATAACAGCGTATCACGCCGGCTTTTCGGAATAATGCCTCCACCGCCAGATCGGAACTGGCCAGTGCGCCGGTATGTGAAGATGCCGCCCTGCTGCCCGCTTCAGAGCCTCCCGATTTGATTGCAGCGATACGGCAGCCTTTGCGTATGAGCGATGAAGTATGTTTCAGAAGCTTGTCAGGGTTTTTGATACTTTCAATATACAGAAGCTTGATGCGGGAACTGGTTTCCGGATCGAATGATTCGTCGAGGTATTCAAGCACTTCTTCTACTCCCACCTGGGCGCTGTTGCCGACACTGTATATAGCTGAAAAAGTGAGTCCTTTCGGGATGCCCGATTCCATGATAAAGACAGCCGTGGCTCCTGATCCGGAAACAAAATCACACCCTTTCGGATTCAATTTGGGGATAGGTGAAGTAAATACGCCGTTGTATTTCTGGGTGATCACACCAATGCAGTTTGGTCCGATAAGACAGCCGTTCACTGCATTGACCTTCTCTACCAGTTCCTTTTCAAGTTTTGTTCCCTCCTCTCCTTCTTCGGAAAAGCCTGCAGAAATCACTATGAAAGCCCTGGCGCCCTTTTCATGGGCCAGCACCTGAATCGCATCGATACATAGCCGGGCAGGAATGGCAAGAATGGCCAGGTCAACAGGAGGCAGATCACCCACATTACGGTAACTTTTCAATCCCTGAACTTCATCCTCTTTGGGGTTTACCACGTACATGCTTCCGGAGTACTGGCCATCCAGAATATTCTTTACCAGCTTACCACCGGGTTTGTGGATATTGTTTGAACCGCCGATAATGGCTATGCTCCCGGGATTAAGAAGCTTATCGTTGATCATGGGCTTTCTGATGAATGATTGGAACGCAAAGATAGAAAATTAATCCCGGCAGACTCTTCAGAATGACCTCATACAGGCTTGTTTAAGAACATATCCCCCAGTATGGACATTTATCTAACGAAGAAAACAACTTAGGCATCCTTATCTCAAACAAAAAGCCCGGAGAAAATCTCCAGGCCTAAAATCATAGATTGAATTTAAGGTTAGTCTGCCCTATAGGCCATTTTTTCAAGAGCTGAACTTACCTGTAAGCCCGCCTTTTCGATATTGGATTTGTCCATCTCAAATTTCATATAGCCGTCTACGCTGACAAAATCAAAACCGGCGCCCGACCGGATCATTCCTTCCTGCTCAGCAACCATCAGGGTGCTTTTCCCGCTGATCTTGGTTAACAGCTTACCATAGTCTTTATTGTTCCAGGAAGAAAGGTACACAATATGATTGAACCCGCTTAGTTCTGCTACACTTTTAAAGAAACTCACCTTCATAGCCTGTGTGCCTACTGTTCTCCCTGTAACGAGGGTCTGCAGCTCATCAAATACTTTTTTGTCGCCGACCACCGCAATGTTAAAATCACCACTTTTGGCATCGGCAGGCCAGTTTACGTATCTTGAAAAATTAAAAATACAACTGGCATAATACTTTTGTAATGAAACTACCTTCATCTCCTGCGCAAAAAGACTCGCAGAAAGCAAAAGGCCAATAATTACAACCATCAGATTTTTCTTCATTTTTATTTTAATTTTATGTTAACTATACGTGTGAATGGCATTTTTGTTTCATTCAAATGCGGCGACTTGTCCCGTTACAGGCTCTTTTACCGATTCCAATACCTTGCTTAGTTCAGACAAATTTACCGGTTTGGTGAGATAACCATCGGCTCCAAGGTCCATTGCCTTCTGTCTGAATTCCGGTTCACTGCAGGCAGTCAGCATGAACACCTTAAGTTGACTTGTTTCCTTATTCTTCCGTATGGATGAAAGCACCTCAAAACCATCCATTTCCGGCATCATCAGGTCAAGCAGCACAAGATCGGGACTTGAATGCTGCAGTATGTTCAGTGCTTTTATTCCCGACAATGCAGGAAGCACAGTGAATCCCTTGATTCTAAGAAATTCCTTCAGCAGCATGACCACCGGTTCAGAATCATCAACAATGAGTATGGTTTTACCTTGTTCCATCGGACTTTTAAAATTCGCTGCAAAAATATATCAGACCAGAATTCAGCGAAATGGTAATTTTACGCTGGAACATGTCGGAAAATACCCACAAACAAGCATTAAAACCCTATCGTACAGATTATTA
>JAKAMP010000486.1 GCA_021812865.1 Bacteroidota bacterium
AATTCATGGAAGTATATTTCAATCATTTGCCCGTAGCCACACTCACGAAGGATGTGATTGATATGCTTCAGCTGTTTACCTCTGCTGGACAACATCAGCTGATCATATCGGCCATGCGCCAGGAGGATCTCGATGCCTCTGTATTCCGGTATGGTATCCGTTCATACTTCAGCGGAATATACGGCGCCCGTGATCATTTTGCCAATGTCAAGATCGGACATGCGCGCTCTGTTTTTGGGGAACTGAGTATCGATCCACGCAATGCACTTCTGCTCGGTGATACCTGCCATGATGCTGAACTGGCCTCCGCACTTGGTTGTCATTGCATCCTGTTCAGCGGGGGACATTTTTCTAAAGGCAGATTGGCGCCCTGTGGATACCCTGTGGCAACCTCCATGAACGAAATCCTTCAAATATTCTATGGCAATTAAACCTAATCCATCAGCGTTAGTCTAAACAAAAAATTCTGATATATGAAAACAATGAATGTGTATTGGAAACCAGTCGCTGTCATCCTGATGCTGATCACATTTTCACTTGGTGAAGTTTCCGCACAGCCGGCCTTGAGGAACAGAAGCAGAAAATTTATCAAGCGCACCTCCACGGTGATCATGGCTGCGAAAAAAGACCTGCAGCAAGGGAAAATCTACACGGGTGATTTTGCAAGGGCTGTGGCGCATCAGCGTTATGCACGCAAACTGTTCATGAATGGATTTTACCAGAAGGCCATATACCACTCTCACCGGGCGAGGATGCTTGCCTTTGCCGTCATACGAAGCAACAAGGGTGTGGTGAACAGGGAATGGGAACTGGATAAGGACGAATCACGACTGCCCGCAAACCAGCCCGGTGACAGGGAACTGGACCAGGAACTGGTGAAGGATAACCCTTCTATTGCCTTCGACGACCGCATTGCCGTTCAGGCTGAACTGAAGGACATCGATGTGAAATAATCAAATATCAAAAAAATGAAAAAAGCCCGGTATTGCCGGGCTTTCTTATTGAGAAAATACATCATTTCAGGGCAAATACTACAGGAATTGTGAAAATTTGTCTCACGTTTTGCCCTTTCTGCTTTGCCGGGGTCCATTTAGGAGAACTCCGGATCACATGTATGGCTTCCTGGTCAAGTTCAGGACTTACCCCTCTTAAAACCTGTACGTCCTTTTCAACAGAGCCGTTCTGATCAACTATAAACTGAACCATTACTTTTCCCTGAATGTCATTTTTTTTGGCATTCTCAGGATATTTAATGTTTTCCTGCACATATTTTTTAAAATTTTCAATGGGTTCACCCTGGAATAATGCCGGCACTTCGGTAACAAAATAAGAAGGCAATTCCTCTTTCACCTCCTGTAGCCCCTGGTCCTTTGATCCGTTTTTTCCCAGTTTGAATTCCACAGGCATGGTGAAGGAAACCTTGATCGGCTTTCCATGTTGCTTGCCCGGTGTCCATTGTGGCATACTTTTGACTACCCTGATGGCCTCTTCGTTGAAGCCTGCATAACTGCTTCTCACTAATTTTACATCTTCCGCATACCCCTGTTCATTAATCACAAAATTCAGGATGACTTTCCCTTCTATTTTGTTCTTTACCGCATCCTTTGGGTACCGGATATTTTTGGCCAGGTATTCACGCAATGATCCTAGTCCGCCGGGATAAGATGGCATTTCCTCAACGACAAAGTATTTGTTGTCACTTTTATCCTGGCTTACATCAACAGGTTTCTCCTTCTGCTCCGATTTCATGGCATCATCCGGGTATTGACCCAGGTTAAATACCTGCTGTTCCATCCGGATGGTAAGAAATTTCTCCTGCGCATTGACCTGCACCGATTCATAACCAACGTATGAAATGTTAAGCGTTGAACCTTCAGGCACTTTCAGTTCGAATTTACCATCTTTCACACTCATTGTGCCTGTTGTCGACGCAACCACCACAATTGCCGCACCTTCCAGAGGCCGGTTGGTAGTAGCATCCAATACCTGTCCGCTCATCTTTATCTCGTGTTGAAGGACAGGCAGATTGCTTTTGGTATTGCTCATAAAAAGCAACAGTACCAGCAATATGGGTACGGCGGCAAGAACTTTCAGCCTTGCCGGCCAGTTTGAACGATTTTTGTTAATCATTTGCATTCGTTTTTTAAGATTCGATTGATTGAAACTATTGGTCAGGTTGAATACCTGCAGTCCCAGTGTCTGATTCACCAGCAACCTTTGGTATTCTACCTTGCTGCAGCCCGATTGAAGAACTTTTTCATCCGCCAGGTATTCATGCACATCCTTCACTTCTTTACGGATAAGCCAGATGGCAGGGTTGAACCATTGAAGTACGGTCACCGTTTCCAGCAAAAGCAGATCAAGCCAGTGCATCTGGCTGATATGTGCCTGCTCGTGAAGAAGGATATATTCCAGTGGTTTCCCGCCGTCCTGCAGGAATAACCGGTTGATGTAAATTTTTCTGAACATGGAAAAATGCGGCAGATTGCTATCCCTGAAATTCACCTTCAGTCTTCCCAATTCCTCCCAGTTTTCTCCCTTGTAAAATTTCTGCACCATCCATATGCTATATATGATCCGGGCGATACAAATGATAATCCCGATAGCATAAATAATAGCCAGTACCGTCCAGCCTGTAAGAACAGGTACCGTAGCTATGGCACCCACTTCCTGGGATGGATCATCCATGAACAGGTAAAAATTCGGAATGGCAGCATCAATGTTCTCTTTAATAGGATGGGCTGGTAACAAATTAAACCGGATCAGGGGAATAAGCATGCCAAGCAGCAGGGAAAACAGCAGGTAAAAGCGGTTCCTCGAAAAAAATGTATCTTTCTGTAGGAAAAACATGTACCCTACATAGAAAACCATCAGGCATATACCTGATTCCA
The DNA here is from genome assembly GCA_021812865.1 of Bacteroidota bacterium. Classification (GTDB taxonomy): domain Bacteria; phylum Bacteroidota; class Bacteroidia; order Bacteroidales; family JAAYUG01; genus JAKAMP01. The sequence continues at coordinate 2,892 of JAKAMP010000486.1, forward strand.
ACAGGTAAATGAGAAAAGGTTTCATGGTTTTATTTCTTTTGGTTTTGCATTTCTTTTCCTGCCATCTTA
>JAKAMP010000487.1 GCA_021812865.1 Bacteroidota bacterium
CTGGTCTGCATACCCATCGGAAAACAAATACAACGTGTCGCCTTTCAGTAGCTGGAACGATTGGTTTGAATAGTTACCCTGCAGATGATAATTTCCAATGGGTGTTTTATCGGGACAGAACTCAAACAGGTTGCCGTTCCGGTATACATACAGGGGGAGGTTAGCACCTGCAAAGACCATCATGAGGGTTTCCGGGTCAATGGTAATGATCCCGATCTCCATTCCTTCGCGCGATTCCTCGGCGTGGCGGCTATCCCTGAATGAATCGATCACTTCTTCCCTCAGGTCAATGAGAATATTGGCAGGATTGGATTCCTCGGTGCGGTGGGTAATTTCGTTCAGCAGGGTAATGCCCAGCATACTCATGAGAGCGCCGGGAACACCATGACCGGTGCAATCGGCCACGGAAATGATGATCCTGCCTTTTTCTTCCGTAATAAAATAAAAATCACCACTGATGATGCTGTGTGGCATGTAGAGGATGAAGTTTTCGGGGAAAACATGATTCAGAATCTTTCTTCCAGGCAAAACGGCTCTCTGGATACGGCGGGCATATTTAAGACTATCGGTAAGCTGTTCCTTCTGGTAAGCGATCTGGTCTCTCTGCCAGACAATTTCTTCCGATTTGCTCTTTAGTTCATCGTTCAGTTCGGCAAGATCATTCTTCTGTTCCTCGATTTCCTCCTTCTGCTCCTGCAATTCTTCGGTAAGCATATACAGGTCGTCGTGGTGATCCTGAAGTTCTTTTTTCTGGCTGATGAGCTGTTCGTTCAGTTCTGTGAGTCTTGATTCGGCCTTTCTGCGGTTCTCGATTTCTTCGGACAACATTCTGCTGTGTTCGAACGATTCCCGGATCAGGAAAGCGATACGACCGAATTCATCGGACCGTTCGGTGAGCTTCTGAATATGCCGGGTATTCCCGGTTTTAAGCGAGGAGGTAATCCTGGACAGAGGGCCCAGCACATAAAAGTTGAAGCCCAGCACCAGGATAAGCGCAATGAGAAATATCGATCCAAGCAGTACAAGGCCGGCCACGTGCGTGATGTGCTCAGTACGCGCGAGGAGTGGTTCATTCGTGAAGGATACGAGCAAAGCAACCGGTTTTCGATTGATATCGCACAGAGGCAACTGGTCGGTAAAGTAGTCTTTTTGTACAGCGATCTTTTCAACTGTATCGATGATGCTGATCCGGCTGTGTGACAGTTGTTCTATTTTATTTATGGTAGCAGAATCCCAGAGTTTGCCGGCTATAAACAAACCACGAGAAACTTCGGGGCGATCGGGAGGATGAATGGTTGAACCGGTCAATTCAAGAATTCCGCATGGGCTTTTCACGAAAAAGTGGCACTTTCTTTCTTTCCATATGGTATCCAGTACAGTATTGGACAACATGCAGGGGATATTGATTCCATTAGCAGAATCACTGTAAACCAGCTTCTTTTCCTTGTTGAATATCCAAATTACAGACATGCGATAAGTTTGGATCAGTCCAATGTTTTGCCGTGCCCATGATGGATTAGGTTTTTCAACGAATACCTGCATGGAATGGCTTCCGGAATAATCCCTGACCATGGAATTAAAGTATCCCGATCGCGCTTCGATGAGGGCCCGGATGGTCTGCTGGATGGTGTGGTTCTGGATGTTCTGGATTACCTGGTTGCGTTTGCCGGCAATTTGCATAAAAACAAACACGGTAGTAAGCAGAATAATACCGGTGGCGGCGAGGATCAGCAGAATTTTAGTGCGAGTTCTCATGAATCAGGGGGTGGCAGGATCTAATCTGGCTATTTAAATTACATACGTTTAGAATCGATTTTGGTTGCGTTTTCAGTAAGCTTAGGCAAAGCAGGCCTAAGCAGCCGGGCTGAAATCAAAATAATTATGTACCTTTCCCCACCGTTACCAGAGGTAAAACGCAGAATTTAATAAACCGGCTATTCCAATGATTGAGTGCATGCATTTTTGTAGAAAAGTTCTCCTGTTCACTGTTCTTTCGGGATGGTGGATCCAGACCGAGTTGCAGGCACAGGAAAGCAGCCAGGGCAAACCAAAGAGTGAAGCCGAGCATCTCGTCGGGGCAGTGGGAAAGAGGTTTGTACCCGATCATCGGGTGGGGGTGTATGAAATCAGCGCTGCACCTGGTAAGGATGGACGGGTGATCCTGAGAGGGAAGACCTCTGTTCCCGGGGCAAAAAACGCGCTGCTGCAGGAATGCAGGGCTAAGAAGATTTCAGTTGACGACAGCATAAAGGTTCTGCCCGATGAAAGTCTGGGCAAGGTTTGTTATGCCCTGGTGCGGAATTCTGTGGCTAACCTGCGCACGCAGCCTGGCCACGCATCCGAAATGGCTACACAGGCATTGCTGGGCATGCCCCTGAATGTTCTGGAGAAAAGAGGGGAATGGTACAGGGTCCAGACACCCGACGATTATGTTTCCTGGGTGGATGAAGGGGGAATCAGTATGGTCGATGCCGCAGGAATGAACCAGTGGCTCAAGGAAAGAAAAATTATCTATACCGATCCTTTCGGTTTTTCATATAGCCGGCCCGACCTGCAGGTACAAACGGTATCAGATCTGGTGGCCGGCGATGTGCTTCGCTGTGAAGGAAAGGAGGAAGATTTTTACTCCGTGGTTTATCCCGATGGCCGCAAGGCTTTCGTCTCAATAAGCAGCGCCAGGGATTACGATGAATGGTTGACAAATGCGGATCCCCGTCCTGAAAATCTTGTAAAAACTGCGAAAATACTATTGGGATTTCCCTATTTATGGGGAGGAACATCCATGAAGGGCGTGGATTGCAGTGGATTCATGAAAACGGTGTTTTTTCTGAACGGGGTGATCATTCAGCGTGATGCTTCCCAGATGGCGAATTATGGCACTCAGCTCATTACAGAAAAGGGATATGCAGCGCTTCAGCCGGGCGACCTGTTATTTTTCGGCCGCAAAGCCAAA
>JAKAMP010000488.1 GCA_021812865.1 Bacteroidota bacterium
CCGATCTAAGATTTCTCTCATCTCGAAATCGTTTTTTATTTTGACCAATCAGTTGAGACATTGACGGGAAGCGGGCATCCGAGGGGAAATACATCCTGGCCCAGGGTAGGCATCTTTGCCCAGCGGAAGAAAGACAGGCCAAACCATATCGGCACATCCATGGTTCGTTTGATAGGAAGGAAGGGAAGAAAAATACGGGTTCAAAGGCTCGATGCCATCGATGGTACCCCTGTGCTGGATATCAAACCAGTTATTGCAGGTTTTCTTCCTCAGGGTGAAATACGGCAACCTCCGTGGGCTGACGAACTGATGAAAAACTACTGGTGACACAAAAGCCCGGAAATGCAAGATAAAATCTATTGGAGAAAAGTATGAAAAACAATATCTCAACGGTAATTTTTGATTACGGTTGCGTGATCAGCCATCCCCAAAGTGAAGAATCGCTTGCCCGTATAATGGCACGACTTTCAGTGGCCGATAAGGAGGAATTCAGGCAACATTACCTCCGTCACAGGGCAGAACTCGATGCAGGGAGACTCACAGGGTTTCAATACTGGAAGCTTACTACGCAGGGAATGGGGCTAAAACTGCCCGATGACGCGATTCAATGGCTGGTTATGGAAGATATCAGAAGCTGGACTGAAATAAACGGGGATATGCTCAATCTGATCAGCTGGCTTCATCAACAGCATTACACCCTGGTCATTTTATCCAATATGACTTCAGAAACCCTTACCTACATTAGAGGCAGGGATTCCTGGCATCATATATTTGATAACTCCTTCTTTTCCTGCGACCTGGGTATGGTTAAACCTGAACCGGGAATTTACAGGTATGTTCTGGATAAACTAAAGGTCCGTGGAGAAAACTGCCTGTTTATTGATGATACCTATGCAAATTGCATCGCTGCTGAACAATTTGGTATTCATGCTTTTTATTATACTGATCTGCAGAGACTCAGGGCTTTTATGGTTGCAAAGGGAATCGATATGGCAGAAATCCAGGAAGCCCCCGGCCCATGAATCATTTTTAAGCTCTCTGGAAATGAAAGCATGCAATCAGGAAATCCAGACCGGCAATAGGATATATTATCATCTGATTTTCCTGAAATCTGAAGCAATCTTCCTATCTTGCATTCGTTATTTAGAATCTGTAAGGATGAAATCCTGGGGGATGTATAAACTACGTAATACTTCTAAACAAGCAAACAAGAAACGCTATGGTTTGACGAATGCAGACACAATGCAAACCAAATCACAAAAATGGATATTCCATCATTCCTTATAAAAAACTTTGTTATGATGAAAAGTTCAATGTTTCAGAATTCCGGAAAACCGTATGGTTCGAAGAATAGTAAAACTGCTCAGCTGCATGCTGAACCGGGATTTCTGTTTGGCAGGAATCATCATTGCCCTATAAATGGTTGGTTCCCCGTAATGATTATCTTTTTCGTGCTCGTAATGGCTGCCTGCAGTTCGAACAGGGAGGCCGGCAAACAGGATGCGCTGGTTTCGCATATTGATTCTTCGGTGGTTCCTGGGGACGATTTCTTTATGTATGCCAATGGCAAATGGTTCAAACAACATCCTATACCAGCTAACGAGGGCAGCAACGGGATTTTCCAGCTAATACAGGATACCATCAATGCACAGGTTCAGAATATCTGCATATCGGCTGCCGGCCTGGCCAAAGCTGAAAAGGGAAGTAATAAACAGAAAATCGGGGATTTATACTTCTCCGGGATGGACAGCCTTACCATCAATAAGAATGGGATGTCTGACCTGAAGGATATGCTAAACCAGATTAATCAGGTCAGGGATATGAAAGGGCTTATCCAGGCCGCAGCGATTGTCCATACTTTTTCAGGATCTCCATTTTTCAGGTTTTATATCACACAGGATGACAAGATCAGCAGCAAGAATGCTGTCTTTATTAACCAGGGCGGACTGAGCCTGCCTGATCGAAATTATTATTTCGATATGGACGCCAGGGCTGTCAATACCCGGGCCCAGTTTGTAAAACATCTGGAGCGTGCTTTCAGAATGCTCGGCTACGATGAAAAGAAAGCCGCAGTGGCGGCTGAAAACCAGATGAAACTCGAAACCAACCTGGCTAAAATTTCAAGGAAAAGCGAAGACACCCGTGATCCGCTAAAGAATTACAACAAGATTGCCTTTGCCCGGCTGAATGCCATGGCCCCTTCAATGGACTGGTCGCTCTTTACCCGCGTTATCGGTCTGCCTGCAGTGGATACTGTCATTGTTGGCCAGCCTGAATTTTTCAAAGGATTCAGTGATGCATTGAAATTTTATCCGCTTGAACAGTGGAAAAATTACTTAAAATATCATCTGCTGCATAGTTTTTCCTCCTGCCTCGACGATTCGATCTACAAGGAGTTCTTTTCTTTCTATGGCACAACCATCTATGGAATCAAAGAACCCCGCCCGCGATGGAAAAGGGTGGTTGCCCAGACGGATGATTTGCTTGGCGAACTGATTGGACAGGTGTATGTGAATGAGTACCTGCCTAAAGGCACCAAGAAAAAACTCCTTGAAATCGGCAATGCCATCAGAACTGCCTATGCCGCCAGGATAAAGAATCTCGACTGGATGAGCGACGTAACCAAAGAAAAAGCCCTGGCTAAGCTAAACGGAATCATTATGAAGGTTGGTTATCCTGATAAATGGAAGGATCTCAGCAGCCTGCAGGTCGATCGTTCCTCCTATGCCCGCAATGTGATGAACGCGAGAAAATGGTGGTTTAATTACATGATCCATAAATACGGGAAACCGGTCGATCGAACGGAATGGGGCATGGAACCTCAAACCTACAACGCATACTACAATCCATCCAACAATGAAATCTGCGTCCCTGGATGTAACATCATCGTGCCGGGTTATGAAAGAAAAATGGCCGACGACGCCATCCTTTATTCCATCATTGGCGG
>JAKAMP010000489.1 GCA_021812865.1 Bacteroidota bacterium
CTATTCCTACTACCTGGTCACCGCCACCGGCCGTTCCAAGTCGCCCCACCTGCTGGCTTTCGAACAATGGTTGCGCGAGGAAGCGGCCGCCTTCATGCACAAGGAAATCAAGTCGCTTAAACTGGCCTGAATCGCGGCTTTGTTTGAATCACTTTGTTCCAGAGAAACAAAATCGTTGTTTGAAAAATGACGCTGGTCGTCAAGCAGGCATTGATTCAAGGCCTATGTTCTACCCTGTGACAAGCATGCCGCCTTACGCATCAGATGAGAAATTCCCTGTAAGCTACTGGCTTTCAGAAAAAGGCTTCAGCCTGCCTTCATCTGCAAAGCTGAAATATCCGTATTGGGTCACAATCAAATGATCAATTACCGGAATCTCCATCACCGCACCGGCTTCCTTTAATTGCCTGGTGACTTTTTTGTCGGCATCGCTGGGTTCCAGATTGCCCGAAGGGTGATTGTGACAAAAAATCATGGAGGTCGCATGTTCTTCCAGTGCTGATTTTATTACCAGACGAACATCGATTACGGTGCCGGTCATGCCTCCCATGGACAGTTTTTTGGAGGTTAATAGTTGATTTCTGCGGTTAAGGTAGATGACCCAAAATTCTTCATGGAAGAGATCACCAATCATCGGACGGATATAATCTGCGGCACTTTTGCTTCCTTTGATCTGTACGTTCTCGATGGCCTGCTGAAAGTTCCTTCGCCTACCCAGCTCCATGCCCATGACGACATAAACAGCTTCGCTTTCGCTAACACCGCAATTAATAATGTCATGAATTGACATCCTTGCCAAGGCATTAAGGTTGTGGTCTGCTCCAGAAAGAACTTTCTTAGCACTTTGCAATGCATTTTTGCGAAAGAAGATGGAAAGCAATTCAGGATCTGAGAGGGACCCCAGGCCACGTTCTCTCATTTTCGTTCTCGGATCATCAGGATTTTTCATAAAATGACTTTTGTTATTTTGCACGTATTTTCACCGCTGCCCTGCGGATTTATAATGGCATCTGGCTCGCCGTTACGGTTAAATTAAAGCAGAGGAAATTGAGCCGGTCGGATTAGGTCAATGGGTGAATGTCTGTTTGTGAAGGAGTGATCAAACTGACCTGAATGGCCAGAGCCACCGCAGGATCCAGCACTTGGAAATGATAGGCTGGATCCGCAGGCCCTTTACTGTTCCGACCCGGCGATCAATAACTTTGCGCCATAATTTGAGTGTAACTACTATCTCCTAAAAAACCAGTAATGCGTAACATCGACCAAAAAAAAAGCCCCGTAAGGAGCTTTGGTATGTTAGTTTGAAGTAGATTCTTCTCTGTCTTCTGTAAGTTTCCAGGATGCGTATTCCGGATTTTCTTCTTCCCAAACCTGAAGGCTTTTGGAATCGGTAGTTCTGTCTTGTGTGAAGTAGAAACGGGCGTTTTGTTCATTTTTTGCTGCTGCTGATCTGGTTAAAATTTTCATGACAAGTAATTTAAAGGTTAAAAATTATATGCAAGAAACCAGTGGAGCTTGTGAAGGGGCAGTCAAAGAGGAACTGGAATAACGCAACACAGCGAGTATATGCCGGGAAAATCCTTGAATGAGGGGACCGGTACGTGAAGAGATACACTTTCTTAGCGTAGAATTTTACCTGATACTTTTCTTGGAAATCCAGGTCAGCCTCAGGAATGACTCAAAACTGAGGATCTATTTCGGAAGGGATTACCGATGAGCCTACCAATAAGGTTGGTAGAAAAGACGGATAAGAATACTACTAAAGGATACTTACAGGGACGAATCAAGATTCCACAAGAGGAGTAAAAGTGAAACGGGGCTTTTAGGGAGATAAGAAAAGCCCTCCGGATTGCCAATGTTGCAACAGTTGGTTTAATTTATTCCCTTTTATTTGCACTATGAATTTGCAAATTCAATTATTATCCTTATTTTTGCACCATTATCATTGTTGTTGATAATGGTGCAATTTATTGTGATATTATTTGATTATGAGTAATGTAATTTCAATTTTAGGCATTCAGACAGAATTAATCCCGATGCAACGTGACAAGCTTCGAGGGATTAATGCGGATATGTTTTTGAGGTTTTCCTTTTATACGATGGAGTTCAACAATCAGTCGTTGTGTGTAATTAAAGCGAAAAATGGACAACAATCCTTAACGCCCCTGAAATATAAACAGATTACCAAACAGGCTGAAATTTTGGTGGGTATGCCGGTAGTTGTCATATTGGATTCATTAACCTATTACGAACGGGAACGTCTGATAAGCCAAGGTGTTTATTTTATTATCTCAGATAAATATGCATTCTTACCTTCATTGATTGTGAATGTTCAAGCAAAAAAGAAGGAAAAGAACCCTGCAAAATTAACCCCTGCAGCACAATATCTGTTATTATATTATCTTCTGTCAGAAAAACCAAAAGAAGAATATACGATCAAAGATTTTGAGCAAATCATGCCATATAACTATGTAGCTTTGGCACGTGCCGTTGCTAACCTTGAAGATTGTAAGTTGTGTAGCACAGAAATAAAAGATAACACTGGAATTAAGCATATACGATTTGGCGGTTATAAACGGGAACTCTGGGCGAAAGCACAAAACTATTTGTCATCGCCAGTAAAGAAGGTTTTGTATTGTGATGCCATACCTGAAGGAAATTTCAATATTAGTGGAGTAAATGCTTTGTCGCAATATTCACATTTGAACTCCGAACAATTTGAAACACGAGCAATATGGGACAAACAGTTCAATCTGCCTGGAACTCAATTTAATGAGGTAGAAGGTTTGTATAAAATCGAAATATGGAAATATCCAACCACTATGCCGTCCTTTTCGAATCATATTGTCGTCGATAAACTTTCGTTGTATTTATCCATGAAAGATGAGCCGGATGCCCGGATTGAAAAAGAACTAGAAATAATGATAGAAGAAATGAAATGGTAAA
>JAKAMP010000490.1 GCA_021812865.1 Bacteroidota bacterium
TTGACCTTTACATTGACACCGTTATTTCCAAGTACCACCGAAGGTGGGTCTTTCTCCTGGTACATCAGGAACGTATCACCAAGCCTGGAAGACTTTTCGTAGAGGACTTCATTTTTCCCATAAGTGCGGATGTCGCGGTACAAATGAAATGCCTTTACACCTTTGAATTTCTCATGTACAACCAGTGATGAATGAATTGCGGCAGTGCAGCAGCTCCTCGAGCAGTATTTGTTCTCTCCCTTAGTCTGCCTCATCCCTACACAGTAGATATATGCAATGGTCTTGACTGCCTTTCCTTGGTATGAAAGGCTTCCGTTCGAGGAATCGACCAGCTGGTCAAATTCTTTCATGGTGATCACTCTTCCGCCTTCGGTAAAACCATATTCTCCCTCTTTAGGAACATAAGATTCATAACCGGTAGTTACCAGGATGGCTCCTGCCGGGAAGCTCATGACTTCGCCGGGGGTACCGTTTACGCGCACATCCACCTTGAAATTTCCAATGCTTCCCGTGACTTTATCCACAGTGGCTGAGGTGAACAGGGTGATCTTTGATAATTTCCGGATCTCTCCAAGAAGCGTATCCACCAGTTCCTGGCCCTTTTGGTTTGTAGGAAAGACCGGGCCTTTACCGGCCATTTGTCCGCCGGCTACAGGCTCCTTCTCGACAAGCACTACCTGGTTTCCCATGCGTGCAAGGTCAATTGCAGCCCTCATCCCGGCAAGCCCGGCGCCGATCACGACAACCGACTTTGTAGCCTTAACCTCAATGTTGGTGAGCGCTTCTGAACTTGAAACCCTGCGTATGCCTGCGCGTATCAGTCCGGCAGCTTTATAGGAGGCCTGATCAGGATGATCGGAATGGGCCCACGAACATTGTTCACGAACATTCACCTGTACGTAATTGTACGGGTTCAGGCCTGCGCGTTCAGCCACACCACGGAAGGTATGCAGGTGGAGCTTGGGTGAACAGGAAGCAACAACGATTCCGTCCAACTGCCTCTCCTGTATGTCTTTGATCATTTCCTTCTGGTTCGAATCAGCACAGGCAAACATCACGTTCTTTGAAACTGCCACGTTCTCTTCCTGGCCCACTATATCGCGAAGCTGCTCCACATCCACGTAATCGGAGATATTACCCCCGCAATGGCAGATGTAAACACCTATTCTCTGTTTTTTCTTTTTTTCTTCCATAATAGACTTCAATTACATGTTTGACAGGTAAGCTGCAACTTCTGATGCCGCTGCCCCGGCAGATAGGATCGAATCGGGAATATCCATAGGTGCGGCTGATGTACCGGCAACAAAGACACCTTCAACGCTGGTCCGGCTTGGATTCAGCAGGAGGTCGGTCTGTTTGATGAATTTAAATTGATCCAGTGCAGGGCTGCGGTCTTTAAAGGACTTTATTACTGAATTTTCAGGCACCATGCCTACCGAGAGAACAACCAGGTCATGAGTCATATCCTTTACCTGTCCTGTCTCAACATCCTCTATCCTCAGAACCACGTCTCCCTTGCCGTCTTCTTTGCCTTTGATCCTGGCTACTTTTGCTTTCACCAGGTTGACTCCCATGGATTTCGACTGCTGGTAGAATTCTTCGTAACCCTTGCCAAAGGCTCGTATGTCCATATAATAAATCGTGATATCCGCCATCGGCAAAGCTCCCATAAGAAGTTGTGCCTGTTTCAGGGAATACATACAGCAGATCTGCGAACAGATAGGATTATTTGTAGCTGCAACCGAACATGAACGGAAGTTTTCAAGGCTTGAATCCCTGGAACCTGTACATAACACATAGGCAATATTCCCGGGGGTTTTCCCGTCACCCGGCCTGAGGACATTATTGTAGGGGCGGGTAGGGGCGATGAGCCGGTCCATCTGCAGGGAATCAATTACATTCGGAAGCTGGTTGAACGAATACTGTGGTTTATATGCTGCATTGAACAAATTGAAGCCCGAAGCAATGATCACTGAGCTTGCATATGCTTTTACGATCTCTTTTTTCTGTGAGAAATCGATGGCATAAGCCGGGCAGGCAGTAACACACTGATGGCATTCCCGGCAGTTGCTGCAATCGAGGCAGCGGTCGGCGCTCCGGCGGACTTCTTCTTCGGTAAAGGTGAATTCCACTTCATTGAAGTCTCTGATTCGTTCTGCAACCGGTCTTGCTTTTTCATCCAGTGCAGATTTCAGTTTAATATCAGGCCTGGCCAGGACTTTCTTTTTTTCCACTGCAGGAAGTTTATCACCAAACTCGAAATCATCAAGCTCAAGTCCCTGCAGGTATTTGTCCATGTAAAAGGCTGCACGTTTTCCCTGTCCTGCTGCTTCAATGATCGTACTTGAACCACTCACCGAGTCCCCCCCTGCGAAAACCCAGGGTATTTCGGTTTGAAGTGTAGTCCCGTGCGTTTTAATCCTTCCGTCTTTCTCCAGGGCAAGTTCTTTGCTGAAGGGAGAAGTCGTGGGGGATAAGCCAATGGCCTCAATAACGAAATCGACCTCCACGGTATATTCCGAACCTTGCACTTCGCTTGGTTTCCTGCGGCCGCTTGCATCCGGTTCACCCAGGGCCATTTTTATCAAGACAACCCGGGTAAGTGTGCCATCCGCACCGGCAAATTTTACTGGGTTCCGGAGCAACTCAAAGTGTATTCCTTCTTCTTCGGCTTCATGAATTTCGTCTTTCCATGCAGGCATTTCTTCCCGGCTGCGGCGGTATATGATGGAGACTTTCGAAGCTCCTAACCTCAGCGCGGTGCGGGCCGAATCCATTGCGGTATTTCCTCCGCCGATTACCATGACTTTTTTACCGGTGAGATCGGTCTTTAATCCAATCTTCGATTCTCTCAGGAAATCAAGACATGACACAACCCCTTTCAGATCTGAACCGGGGATGTTCATTTTGCTGGTTTTATGCGTTCCAACTGCAACA
>JAKAMP010000491.1 GCA_021812865.1 Bacteroidota bacterium
CAAATCCTGCTGCAGTTTCATGGTACCAGGGCAAGATCGCCGGACTTCTCAAGCAGGGTGTGAGCGCCATCAAGGTTGACTTTGGTGAAGCTGCGCCCCTGAATGGCATCTATGCCTCGGGCCGTACCGGTTTTTATGAACACAATCTATACCCGCTCCGCTATAATAAGGCAGTGGCCGACATCATACGGCAGGTAAACGGCGAATCGATCATCTGGGCACGCAGCGCATGGGCGGGAAGCCAGCGTTATCCCGTGCATTGGGGAGGGGACGCGGCCAACACCAATACAGCCATGGCCGCTACCCTAAGGGCAGGACTGTCGCTCGGCATCTGTGGATTCTCCTTCTGGTCGCACGATATCGGCGGGTTCGTCAACAAAAAGCCCGAAGACCTTTACCGCAGGTGGACCCCCTTTGGCATGCTCTCCTCGCATACCCGCAGCCATGGAGCGCCTCCCACTGAACCCTGGGAATACGGGGATGATTTTCTCAAAGCATTCCGCCTGGCCGACAACATGCGGTACGAGCTGATGCCTTATATTTATGCCCAGGCTAAGGACTGCACTGAACGCGGTTTACCTATGGTGCGCGCACTCTTCATTGAATACCCCGACGACCCGGGTTCCTGGGATATTGACAACGAATACCTTTTTGGCTCCGATATCCTGGTAGCGCCTATGTTTGAAAATACCACCGGTCGCGATGTATACCTTCCTCCAGGACAATGGATCGATTACCAAACCGGAAAAAACTACGCAGGAGGCTGGCACAGGATCGAAGCTGGCGTAATCCCTGTGGTCATGCTGGTTCGTGAGGGTGCAGTAATTCCCCGTATTGCACTGGCACAGTCTACCTCGCAAATGGATTGGTCAAAGCTTGAACTGGTGGTATTTGCCACCTCTTCATCCCAGGTTACTGGCAAGGTATGTCTGCCTTCTGACAACATCCTTCATTCTCTGACCCTTACCGGGGAAAACGCATCATACAATCTGGATAAGGATCCTCTCGCCGGCAGGGTGAAGTGGAACATTCACCTGTACAAATAATATCAATATCAGGATTAATGCAGCAAGTTTGCTGCCAATGAACTATTCAGCAAAACCATGAAAAAACACATTCTGCGTTTTTGTGCTATATCAGCTATACTCTTCAGTGTGCTTGGTATAAAAGCACAGCAGTATCCTTTCCAGGATCCGGGCTTACCGGTTGAGAAACGAATCGACAATATTATTTCTTTGCTTACCCTGGATGAAAAGATTGCCTGCCTGGGAACCAATCCCAGTGTACCGAGGTTGGGAATCAAAGCCAGCGGGCATGTGGAAGGTCTGCATGGCCTGGCAAAAGGCGGACCCAGCAACTGGGGGCAGCACGAACCGGTTACCACCACCATCTTTCCACAGGCCATTGGGCTTGCCGAATCCTGGGATACTGAAATGATCCGGAAGGTGGCTGCCATCGAGGGGCAGGAAACGCGTTACATTTATCAGTCGCCTAAGTACCGTAAGGGAGGTCTGGTGGTTCGCGCTCCAAATGCCGACCTGGGCCGCGATCCACGCTGGGGTCGCACAGAGGAGTGTTACGGGGAAGATGCATGGTTTAACGCAGAAATGACGGTGGCTTTTGTGAAAGGACTGCAGGGCGATGATCCCAGGTACTGGCTGACGGCATCGCTCATGAAGCATTTCCTGGCAAACAGTAATGAAAATGACCGAACGCGCTCTTCCTCCAATTTTGATGACCGTCTATTCAGGGAATATTATGCCTATCCTTTCTGGAAGGGTGTAACCGAGGGAGGTTCACGTGCCTATATGGCTTCGTACAATGCCTATAATGGCATACCCATGGCCGTTAACCCGGTTTTAAAAAATATAACCGTAAAGGAATGGGGTCAGGACGGCATCATCTGTACCGATGGCGGGGCCTTTAACCTGCTCATTACCGATCACAAATATTATGACAATACGGAAAAAGCTGCCGCCGGATGCCTGAATGCCGGTATTAACCAGTTTCTCGACAGGGGATTCGCTCCGGCCATTAAGGCTGCTTTGAAAGACAGACTGATCACAGAATTCACCATCGACAGCCTCATTAGGGGAAATTTCCGCGTGATGATCAGGCTTGGACTGCTTGACCCTCCTGGAATGGATCCATACAGCAGTATCGGTGTGGCTGATACCATCGATCCCTGGACAACAAAAAATCATCATGATGCTGCCAGGGAAGTAACCCGTGAAACCATTGTGCTGCTCAAGAACTCAGGTAAGCTGTTACCTCTGGATGCCAAAAAGATCAGGTCGGTGGCGGTGATCGGACCGCTGGCCGATAAGGTGTTGCTCGACTGGTATAGCGGAACGCCCCCTTATATGGTCTCTCCTTTGCAGGGCGTGAAGAATTTGCTGGGTAAGGGGGTGAACATATATTATACTGGCGATGAGGCAGGCGATTCGGCGGTTGCCCTGGCGAAAAAGGCCGATGTGGCTATTGTATGTGTGGGCAATCACCCAACCTGCGATGGCGCAGGCTGGGGCAAATGCCTGAGGCCGGAAGATGGGAGGGAGGCAGTAGACCGACAATCCCTCAACTTAGAAGAGGAAGACCTGATCAAAAAGGTGCTCAGCGCCAATCCCAATACCGTAGTGGTGCTTATCAGCAGTTTCCCCTATGCCATCAACTGGACGCAGGAAAATGTGCCGGCCATCCTGCACATGACCCATGCCAGTCAGGAAATGGGTAATGCACTGGCCGATGTGCTCTTTGGAGATTATAATCCGGCCGGGCGCCTGGTGGAGACATGGCCCCGGTCAATGGATCAGCTGCCGCCAATGATGGACTATAACATCCGCCATGGTCGTACATACATGTATTTCAAGGGCGCACCGCTTTATCCATTCGGTTATGGACTGAGCTACACTACTTTCGACTATTCGAACCTGAA
>JAKAMP010000018.1 GCA_021812865.1 Bacteroidota bacterium
GTTTGTTATTATCGGTAATGGAGAGGGTTACAAGATCGGAGTTGTTTTTGGCGCTGCAATCGAAGGAACAGTATACCCCGATCATCCTGATCCTGGCTTCAAGTTCAAAGTTAGCTGCCATGTCTGCCTGGAAGGAGTGCAGAATGATGGATTTTCCGGTTCCCGAACCTTTTAAGTCCAGGTGAAGCTGCCCGGCTTCAATTTTCCCTGGTATACCCTGCCCGTTACCTTTCCACTCCCTGCTGTCGTTGGCAAAGGTCTCCCTGAAGATTGCTTTCTTATCGGCAGCCGGAACTTCAGCAAAGTTTTCCTGGGCTTTGATGATTTGTGCAGGTAATGTGCAGATGAATAGAAATACCAGAATTTGTTTTTTTTTCATTACCTGAATATTTTAATTTCCATATCCTGTCATTCAGAATTCCCCTAACTATTGCAGAACGCCAGCGCTTTAATGATCGCAACCTGAACAGGCAAAGTAAATATAATGAGAATTTTATAAATATCATTTTAATTTTCAATTTATAACGACCCGGGGAAACCGGTGGTAAATCGAAAAATTTCTTTTTTATAAATTGATGATTTAAAAAATATGATTATATTATAATCGAAGAATTGATTAAAAATTAATCATTATGAAAAAATACAGCATTTTGTTTTCGGAACATGAGAAGGGATGGAGGATGGCGGTTGTGCCTTCCTTTATGCAGGAGCGCACGTACGACGACCTGATCGCCTGGGCTGCCTCGGAAGCAAAAGCCAGAAAACTGAAAGGGTTCCTGGTGTCGGAGAACCCCTGTCCCTTCCCGATGAAAAAGGGCTGAAATACGGTTGACTGATGTCTGATCTCTGCCTGCGGCGGATGGTCTGCTGGTCTGCTGGTCTACTGGTCTACTGGTCTGCTGGTCTACTGGTCTGCTGGTCTGCTGGTCTACTGGTCTACTGGTCTACTGGTCTGCTGGTCTACTGGTCTACTGGTCTACTGGTCTCCGCCGCGGCGGATGGTCTACTGGTCTGCTGGTCTGCTGGTCTGCTGGTCTGCTGGTCTACGTCTGCGGGTGATTGGTCTTTTGGTCTGGCTAATACTTAAAATGAGGAATTTTTCTTTAGCATGGTCATTGTCTGACCAATGTCTGCCCACCGTTTGACCGTCGTCTGATCATTGATTGACCACCGACCGTCTTAACTCCGGACTTTCTTCTCCGAATCTTCTCTTTTTGACTTTGTCTTCTTGTTCTCGTTTTTTTCTTTTTGATTTTCCACCATGTACTTGAACTGCCACTCATATTACAGCCTTCGTTACGGCACGCTTCCCATAGACCGGCTGGTGGAGGAGGCGGCAAAACAGGGAATTGATGCGATGGCGCTTACCGACATTAATAATTCAACCGGAGTGGTGGATTTTGTAAGGGCATGCAACCAGAAGAATATAAAACCTTTGGCCGGAATCGAATTCCGCGACGATGACCGGCTTTTATACATTGGTTTGGCCCGGAACAATGAGGGGTTAAGGGAACTGAACGAATTCCTCAGTCGCCATAATGAGGAAGGGATATCCCTGCCCCCCGTTGCTCCACCTTTTCAGCAGACCTATGTAATCTATCCTTTTTCGGGAAAGTATCCGCGCCGGCTGCGGGAGAACGAACGGATCGGCATCAGGCCCTCCGACCTAAACCGGCTCATCTCTTCGCCTTTTATACATAACCAGTCGTCTCTGGTTGCCCTATATCCCGTTACATTTGGCGGACGGGAAGAATACATGCTTCACCGTAACCTGCGCGCCATCGATCACAATACCTTGCTGAGCAAGCTTGTGCCTGCCCAGGTAGCCGGCCCCGACGAATATTTCATTCCACCCGACTGGCTGCGGATCATCTATGAGCAATACCATGAGATCCTGCAGAATACAGAGGCCCTGGTGTCCGCCTGCTCCATTGCCTTCGATTTTTCCACTGTGAAAAACAAGCAAACCTTTACCGGCAGCCGTTACGACGACAAGCTGCTGCTGGAAAAGCTAACCATGGAAGGTCTCAGGTATCGCTATGGCAGCAACGCCGAAGCCTTACGAAGGGTGAAGCACGAACTGGAGATCATCGACCGGTTGGTTTTTTCTTCCTATTTTCTGATTACCTGGGATATCATCCGGTACTCGATGAACCGAGGGTTTTACCACGTGGGACGGGGAAGCGGGGCAAACAGCATCGTGGCTTACTGCCTCAAGATCACCAATGTTGATCCCATCGAGCTTGACCTGTATTTTGAGCGGTTCATTAATCCCAAACGCACCAGTCCGCCCGACTTTGACATCGACTATTCGTGGAGGGATCGGGACGAGGTGCTCGATTACATTTTCAAGCGATATGGGAAGCGGCACACCTCGCTCATTGGCGCCATTTCCACTTTCCGGGGCAGGAGCATCTTCCGCGAACTGGGCAAGGTGTACGGGCTGCCGAAGGAGGAGATCGATCACCTGGTGGATTATCCCGACGATCCCCTGAACAGGGACGGGATCACCAGCCAGATCATGCAGGTGGGCTACCAGATCATGGACTTTCCCAACCTGCGCACCATCCACGCCGGCGGTGTACTGATTTCCGAAGAGCCCATCACCTGCTATACGGCGCTCGATATGCCGCCCAAAGGCTTCCCTACCACACAGTGGGACATGTACGTGGCCGAAGACCTGGGGTATGAAAAACTAGATATTCTCAGTCAGCGCGGAATAGGTCACATCAGGGAGTGTGCCGACATTGTGAGAGAAAACCGGCAGGTAACCCTCGATGTGCATGATGTGAAACGGTTCAAAACCGATACGGTAGTGCTGGACAGGTTGCAACGCGGGGAGGCCATCGGCTGTTTCTACATCGAAAGCCCGGCCATGCGCGGATTGCTCAAGAAACTGCACTGCAACAGCTATGTAAGCCTGGTGGCAGCCAGCTCGATCATACGTCCCGGCGTGGCCCGAAGCGGAATGATGAAGGAGTATATCAAACGCTTCCATGATCCTGACGGCTTCAGCTACCTGCACCCGGTGATGGAGGAGCAGTTGAAGGAAACCTACGGGGTGATGGTGTACCAGGAAGATGTGATCAAGGTGTGCCACCATTTTGCCGGGCTCGACCTGGCTGATGCCGATGTGCTGCGGCGTGCCATGAGCGGGAAATTCAGGTCGAAGGCCGAGTTTCAGCGCATAGTCGACAAATTCTTCTCTAACTGCAGGGAGTTTGGCTATTCCGAAGAGCTTACACGGGAGGTGTGGCGACAGATCGAGTCTTTTGCCGGGTATTCCTTCTCCAAGGCACACTCTGCCTCCTATGCCGTGGAGAGTTTCCAGAGCCTGTACCTCAAAACCTATTATCCCCACGAGTTCATGGTCGCTGTGATCAATAATTTCGGAGGATTCTACCATAGCTGGGTGTACGTGAACGAGGCACGCCGCTCCGGATGCACCATTCATATGCCATGTGTGAACGAAAGCCGTAGCAGCACTTCCATACAGGGTGCCGATGTGTACCTGGGCTTTGTGCATGTGAAAGATATCGAGGATGGCCTGATCAGTGCACTGGAAGAGGAACGCGGCAGGGGAGGGAAGTTCCTCAGCCTGGAGGATTTCATCGGACGGGTACGTGTAACCCTCGACCAGCTCCTGATCCTAATCAGGATCGATGCCTTCCGGTTCACCGGGAAATCAAAGAAGGAACTGTTATGGGAAGCCCACATGCTCCTGGGGAAAAGCGATAAACCCAGCGAAAGCGCCCTGTTCGCGATGCCCAGAAAGGACTTCGTGCTGCCCCCGCTGGAAAAGAGCCTCATTGAAGATGCCTACGACGAGATCGGGACGATCGGGTTTCCTGTTTCCATGTCGTCGTTCGATATGCTGCAAACCCGTTTCAGGGGCGAGATCATGGCCCGCGACCTTTACTCCCATGTGGGCAAAAAGGTAAGGATGGTGGGCGACCTTGTGACTATCAAGAATGTGCATACCGTGAAGGGGGAGTGGATGCATTTTGGCTGCTTCCTCGATGCCGAAGGCGAGTTTTTCGACACGGTGAACTTCCCCAACTCACTCAAAAACTACCCTTTCCGCGGGTACGGCATCTATCTCGTACTTGGCGAGGTTACCGAAGAGTTTGGCTTCCCCAGCATCACCGTCGAAAAAATGGCCCGCCTGCCCCGCAACCCCGACCCGAGGAACTAATGCCCTCCCCGCCAGTTGTACAGCCTGTCCTTCGGAAAGCTTTGTCCCTTGTCTTTTGACTTCTCTTCCTGTCTGTTGTTCATTGGATCTTGTTCTTTTGGATTTTGTTTCTTTTGATTTGAATCTTGTTCCTTGTCATTTGCCCCGTTGATTTCCTCCTTCACCCTCACCAGTCCGGCCGCCCTTTGTATGGATTTCCGCCCGTAGCGGTTGCGTAGCCGGTCCATGGCCAGGTAAAGGCTGGTCATCTCGGGGGTGTCCTCAAACATGTTCAGTTGTTGGGTGCCCTGCACCAGGTGCGTAAGGCGTACGCCCAGGAGGCGGATGAGCATTCTCCGCTGGTACAGCCGGTTAAAGAGTTCATGGGCTACGGGAATGAGCTGGTGGTCGAAGGATGTGTAGGGGATACGCTTTTGCAGGGTGTGTGTGTCGAAGTTCGAATAGCGGATTTTTACCGTGATGCATGAGGCAAGCTTTCTTTGCTGCCGCAGCTCGTAGGCCAGCTTTTCCATCATGTGTACCAGCAGGCTGTGCATGCCCTGCACATCGGTGGTGTCCTTGTCGAAGGTGCGTTCGGCGCTGATCGACTTCTGTTCCCAGTATGCCTGCACGGGGGTGTTGTCAATGCCGTTGGCCTTGTTCCAGATCACGATGCCGTTTTGTCCGAGCACCTTTTCCATCATCTCGGGAGGAATATTACGGAGGGTGTATATGGTCCCTATGCCCATGGAACGCAACAGACGAAAGGTCTTGTCGCCGATCATGGGGATCTTTTTGATGGACAGGGGATCGAGGAAGGGGTTTACCAGTCCCTGCGGCACTTCCAGCTCACCATTGGGCTTGGCTTCACCCGTGGCGATCTTTGACACCGTTTTGTTTACCGACAGCCCGAAGGAGATGGGCAGTCCCGTGTTTTTGATGATGTTCTGCCTCAGCTCATGGGTCCATTTGAGGCTGCCAAAAAAGCGATCGAGCCCGGTAATGTCGAGGTAATGCTCATCAATGGAAGCCTTTTCGTACAGGGGGGCCTTCTCGGCGATGATCTGGGTAACGATATCGGAGTGACGGCTGTAAAGCTCCATGTCGCCGCGCACCACGATCGCATCGGGGCACAACAACCGGGCCATCTTCATGGGCATGGCCGAACTCACCCCAAACTGGCGCGCCTCGTAGCTGCAACTCGCCACCACACCCCGGTCCGATGTCCCCCCGATGATCACCGGCTTCCCATTCAACACCGGCCGCAACAAACGCTCCACCGACACAAAGAAGCTGTCCAAATCCATATGCACAATGGTCCTCTCCATATCCCCCTGTTGAAAAATTCTTTTCATTGATTAAAATATAATCAAATAACTGTTGATAATTTAATCAAATTATGCTAATTTTGATATGGGGGAAATTGTTAAAAACGAGAAATCGCTGTTAGCTATTGGCTATTGGCCCTTGATTAATCATTGATGAGGGAGTTTAGGCTTTTGTAAATAAATATTGGATATTGCTTACTGGCCTTTGATATTGAATTTGTTTGTTCTGATACATGCAAATCATGAGAAACTTTCGCAAACTGAATGTCTGGAAAAAGACAATGGATATCGCTTCTGATGCATATCGGGCGGTGAAATATCTTCCGGAGGAAGAAAAATTCGGACTCAGGAGTCAGATCACCAGAGCAGCCATTTCCATTCCCTCAAATATTGCTGAGGGCTGCAGCCGGCAGAGCAGGAAAATGTACGTTCATTTTCTTGAGATTTCTCTGGGCTCATCATTTGAAATGGAAACCCAATTGCTCATTGCGTCCGAAATGCGGGTTATTCCGGATAGTTTGCAGACAAAAATGCAGGATGATCTATGCGATTTTCAACGAATGATGAATAAACTGATTTCCATGGTTTCTGTGGATAACTGAATGTTCTGCCAATAGCTAATAGCAAATAGCCAAAGGCATAAATACAAGTAATTATTAAAACGAAATCCATGTTCTTCACCTCCAACGTCAAATTTTTACGCAAGCGTAAGGTCCGCACGCAGGATGATGTGGCGGCTACGCTGGGTATGAAACGTTCCACCCTCAGCGGGTATGAGAACGGTGTTGCTGAACCGGGCATCGACGCCCTGGTAGCCTTCTCCAAGTATTACGGGGTAGCCATCGATACCCTGCTTACCATCGATCTCCAGAAGCTCTCCGAAAGCCAGCTTTCTGAACTGGAAAGGGGATTCGATGTATACATCAAAGGCTCAAGCCTGAGGGTACTGGCCACTACCGTAGATATCCGGAACAACGAAAACATCGAGCTGGTGCCCGAAAAAGCCAAGGCCGGCTATGCCACCGGTTACGCCGATCCCGAATTCATCAGCGAGCTTCCGGTGTTCCAGCTTCCCTTCCTTTCCTCGAGCAAGAAATACCGCACATTCCAGATCAGCGGCGACTCCATGTACCCTATTCCTGACGGCTCATGGGTCACGGGCGAGTTTGTGCAGGACTGGAGCAACATCGTTACCGGACACGCCTACATTGTGTTCACCTCCGACGAGGGCATCGTTTTCAAGATCGCCGAAAACCTCATCGCAAAGGAGCAGAAGCTCACCCTCTACTCGCTCAACCCGCTCTACGAACCCTATGATGTGCCGGTAACCGAGGTGAAAGAGGTATGGGCCTTCGTGAACTACATCAGCGCCGAAATTCCCGACCCCATGATCCCCAGGGAAGAACTGCTCAGTACCGTAGCCCGCCTCAAAAACGATATGGATATGATGAAAAACAAGCTGCTGAAAAAAGTGAAAAAGGACAACTGATACAATTAAATCAGGAAATAGATAGCGTTGAATCACGCTTTTAGCCATTGGTAGTTGACTTGAATACTGCGTGTCTCGCATTTCACCTGTGCCTCAATGTGTAGGGGGGTAATGTATAGTGTCTGATGTCTGGTCGGTCACCTGGTCATCTGGTCATCTGGTCTTCTGGTTATCTGGTCTCCGCCTGTACAGGTGAGGTTGTGCAGAAGGTTATGAGCTTCGGATTCGGGTGGTTGCATGCTTTTGAACCCAGGAATTCAGTTTTATAATAAGCATTCATTGTATTTCTTTGTGTTCGTTGCACCTTCGCGGAAAACAAAGGTCATTTGGTCTATGCATGCGAGTGATTGGAATTTTGGTCTGAAAAATTATTAAAATGAGGATTTTTTCTTAGAGTGGCCATTGCCCGACCATTGTCTGGCTGATGGATAACTATCGCCTGATTATTCAATGGTTATCGTCTGGCCATTGCCTGATCAGAAAATATCCACCGATTTCATACTCTTAGAGAATTCTCAATTAGTAACCATTTACGAAACCCTCTCACGCTTTCCTGATCCACTCCCTCGCATTCACGAAGGCTTCGATCCATGGACTTACTTCGTCCTGCTTCCGGTCCTGTGGGTAATACGCCCAGTTCCACGGATAGATGGCTCGTTCGAGATGGGGCATCATCACCAGGTGGCGCCCGTCGGCAGAGCATATCCCCGCAATACTGTAATCCGAGCCGTTGGGATTGCCCGGGTAGAAATCATGCGAATATTTCATGGTAACATTGTACTGGTCCTCCCCATATGGCATGTTGAATCGTCCTTCTCCATGCGCCACCCATATTCCCAGCCTGCTTCCGCTGAGGGAGCCCAGCATCACCGAGTGGTTCTGTGGTATATCCACGTTCAGGAAGCTGCATTCAAACTTGTGCGAGGCGTTCAGCTTCATGTGCGGCTTTTCCTTATGTTCAGGGGTAACCAGTCCAAGTTCGATCATGAGCTGGCAGCCGTTGCACACGCCGAGGCTCAGGGTATCTTTACGGGCATAGAACCGGTCCAGTGCCGCTTTGGCCTTCTCGTTGTAGAGGAATGCCCCGGCCCAGCCCTTGGCCGAACCCAGCACGTCCGAATTGGAGAATCCTCCCACGAAAACGATCATGTTTACCTCATCGAGGGTTTCTCTACCGGAGATCAGGTCGGTCATGTGAACATCTTTCACATCGAGCCCTGCCAGGTGCATCATCCAGGCCATTTCGCGGTCGCCGTTCACTCCCTTTTCCCTGATGATGGCTGCTTTCACGCCCGAAGGATTCCTCCGGCTCAGCTCAATGCCATACCTTGAAACCTTCCCTGTGAAGCTTGCCGGGAAAGTATAATGAATATCCAGTTTTTTATAGTTATGGAAACGTTCAGTGGCCAGCTTTTCTCCGCTTTGCTTTTTGTCGAGCATCCATGAGGTGCGAAACCAGGCGTCGCGCAGGGTGGGAATGTTGAAAGTGTGTGCATATCCTGACTTACGGATGGTCAAGACCTGTCCTTTTACCGGTATGCCAATCCGGTAATGCCTGATGCCCCTGCTGGTGAGCAATTGGCCGATGTTGTCGCTTCGCTTTACCTGGATGAGGACGGAGGGATTTTCGGCAAACAGGAGTTTTACCAGGTCGTTGCTTTCCATGTCTGAGAGATCGACGTCCAGTGCTGCTCCATTGAGAGGAAAGGTCATTTCCAGCAGCGCGGTGAGCAATCCGCCGGATGAGATATCGTGCCCGGCGAGGATTTTTTCTTCAGTTACCAGTGCCTGAATGGTTCCGAATGCTTTTGCAAAGTAGGCTGCATCGGCCACACCGGGCGTTTTTGTTCCCACGCGGTTGAGTGTCTGTGCGAAACTGCTGCCACCCAGCTCGTGAGGCATTCCTGAAAAATCTATATAGAAGATCTCCGTACTATCCGTTTCCTTAAGTACAGGTGTAACGGCTTTCCGGATATCGCTTACCTCACCGGCGGCCGAAATGATCACGGTGCCGGGAGAATAAACCACTTCCCCGTTTTTATATTTCTGGGTCATCGAGAGGGAATCCTTACCTGTAGGAATATTGATTCCCAGCGCCAGGGCAAAATCGCTGGCCGCCTTCACTGCCTTATACAGGCGCGCATCCTCGCCCTTGTTGCGGCAGGGCCACATCCAGTTTGCACTGAGCGAAATTCCTTTGAGTCCGCCTTCAATGGGCGCCCACAGGATATTGGTAAGCGACTCGGCAATCGCCAGCGCAGAACCTGTAGCGGGATCGATGAGCGCAGCGGCAGGGGCATGTCCCAGGGAAGTGGCAATGCCTCTTTTGCCCTGGTAATCGATGGCCGAGATGCCCAGGTTATTGAGCGGCAGTTGTACCGGGCCGCAGGTTTGCTGAAGCGCCACCTTACCCGTCACACAACGGTCGACCTTGTTGGTGAGCCAGTCTTTGCAGGCGACAGCTTCGAGCTGCAATACCCTTTCAGCATATTCACCGATGTTTTTATCATCATATTCCAGTTCCTGGTACTTCACCTCCAGGGTCTGATCGGTCATCACGGTCCTGGGCGGATTGCCGAACAGGTATTCCAGCTTCAGGTCGATAGGCCGCTCGCCGGTTTTGCTGTTCTCGAAAACGAACTGCTGGTCGCCGGTAACGTCGCCGATCACGTACATGGGTGCGCGTTCGCGTTCGGCCACCTTCTGCAGATATTCAATGTCGGCTTCTTTCATTACCAGTCCCATGCGTTCCTGCGATTCATTGCCGATGATCTCTTTGGCCGACAGGGTGGGATCGCCAATGGGCAGCTTGTCGATATGGATCACACCGCCGGTTTGTTCTACAAGCTCGGAAAGGCAGTTGAGGTGCCCGCCGGCCCCGTGGTCGTGAATGGATACGATGGGGTTTATGCCCAATTCGGCCATTGCCCGGATGGCATTGCATACCCGTTTCTGCATTTCTGGGTTAGAACGCTGCACCGCGTTCAGCTCGATGTGGTTGGCATATTCACCTGTGGCAACGGAAGAAACAGCTCCTCCACCCATGCCAATGCGGTAATTGTCGCCTCCCAGCAGCACCACTTTATCGCCGGTCTGCGGCACATCCTTGATGCTGTCGTCTTTTTTGCCGAAGCCAATGCCGCCGGCCAGCATGATCACCTTATCAAATCCGTATGTAGAGCCATTTTCCTTATGTTCGAAAGTCAGCACGCTTCCGCAGATCAGCGGCTGCCCGAATTTGTTCCCGAAATCACTTGCCCCGTTGGAAGCCTTGATGAGGATATCCTCAGGCGTATGGTACAGCCATTTTCTGGGTTCAATGTTTTTTTCCCATGCACGGCCTTCTCCCAGCCTCGGGTAGGACGTCATATATACGGCAGTACCGGCCAGCGGGAAAGCGCCCTTGCCTCCGCCCACGCGGTCGCGGATTTCCCCGCCCGAACCAGTGGCAGCCCCGTTGAAAGGCTCAACTGTGGTGGGAAAATTGTGGGTTTCGGCCTTGAGAGACAGCACGGCCTTGAATTCACGGATATTGAAATAGGCAGAGGTGTCCTGTGTTTCGGGTGCGAACTGTTCCACCACGGGACCCTCGATGAAGGCGCAATTGTCCTTGTAAGCCGAAACCACCCGGTTGGGATGGGTCTGCGTGGTGAGCTTGATCAACTGGAAGAGGGTCCTTTCCTGTTCCTGGCCATCGATGCGGAAGGTACCATTGAATATTTTGTGCCTGCAGTGTTCGGAATTCACCTGGGAGAAACCGAAAAGCTCGCTGTCGGTCAGCTTACGGCCAATTTTGTGACTCAGGTCCTGCAGATATTGTATTTCTTCTGAACTAAGGGCGAGCCCTTCCTTCTCGTTGTATGCGGCAATGTCGCCGATCTCCATCACCGGATCGGGCGTCTTTTCTATGGTGAAAATATGCTGGTCTAAGCCATTGTACAAGGCCTGCAGCATGGGATCGTAAATCACCGAGGCGCGGTCCTGTGCAGCATGAAATTCTTCTATTCTCCGGATGCCGTTGATACCCATATTCTGCGTAATCTCCACCGCATTTGTACTCCAGGGTGTGATCATCTCCCGACGGGGACCGACAAACAAACCAGTCAGACTGCCGGCATCCACTTTTTGCGCGTTTCCGAACAGCCAGCCTAGTTTTTCAATATCTGTTGATGTGGGAGTGTGGGGATAATCCACAGCGTAATATAGATTTTCTAATCCTTTGAATATGAGTATCATATTGAAGTGTGTAGGGTTATTCTTTCCTGCCACAAAGGTAGAACACTCGGGCGGTATAAAAAAATACAGTGAGAAGGGATATTGAATACTTACAAACAGGACAGCAGACTTCTGATTTTGCCTGGGAATGGATGGAAAATGATATCACAGATCAATCAAAACTCTATGATTTTCAATACCTTGTTGTTTCTCAGATACAGGTTGATGATGCTGTGTATCTCCTGGTTGTCTGGACGGTGATGAATGCAGTCGTGTAGCGAATCGATGGTGCTGACTTCCCGGCTGTCGATGTAGCCGAATCCCCTGTACTTGCCGTTTTCGACCTTCACCACGGCATATTCGCTTTCCGTTCGGCCTTTATCAATGACCATAAAGCTCTGGTACCTGAATCTGAGCTTGTCTATCGCCTGTGTTACCCGCATGTTGTACAGTGCAGGGGATTCAAGTCCCACGCAGGCGCCCTTGCATTCGCGGATCTCAAAATGGAAGCAGGCTCCTGCGGAGGCGTACAGTCCGCTTAACTTCTGGCAAAGATTGTATTTTTCAACCAGGTTGGTCAGGTATTCCCGTGCCTCAACCTTACTATTGAATGTGCCCACCGGAACTTTTTCCAGGTTATCGTTCTTTTCAATATTCAGGAGGGTATACCCGTCCTCATTGACACTCTGGTATATGCCCCAGGCATTCATGGCCCTTCGTTGTGCTCTGTTGAAGCGGGGTTTATGCTTCTTTATCTCGTCCGATTCGAGCAGGAAGGCGATCAGCTCGTTTCCTGTTTTGATATAGTCAATACTGGCGACATTTTCCCGCATTTTCAGGGCCGATTTCGAGGTATGACCGGTAAAATGCGAGATTACACGCTGGCTCAGGTTCTTGCTCTTGCCGATATATATGATATTGTGGTTTTCATCGAGAAAGTAATATACGCCCGGTTCTTCGGGAAGGGTTTTCAGCACACTAATATCAAACTGTGGATGCAGGTTCCTGGCCGAAATGCCCTGTATTTCCTCAATTACCTGCTGATTTGAGCCGTTCGTCTTCAGCAGCAGGTCGAGGAGTTTTACCGTAGATAGTGCATCGCCTGAGGCACGGTGCCTGTCGTTGATTACGATGCCTAATTCGTCGCACAACCGTCCCAGGCTGTATGAACGCTTGCCCGGAATCACTTTCCGGCTCAGTTTTACTGTGCATAGCTTGTCCCGCTTCCAGTCATATCCAAGTCGTTTGAATTCGCTGCGGATGAAATTGTAATCGAAACTCACATTATGCGCCACGAATACCCTGTTCTCGGTCAGCTCAACGATCTCTTTTGCCACCTCGTAGAACCTGGGTGCATTGGCAACCATCTCATTGGTAATGCCTGTGAGTGCAGTGATATGATAGGGTATGTTCTTCTCGGGATTGATCAATGTAGTGAATTCCCCGGTGATCTGCCGGCCGTTGAACAGGTAAATGGCTATCTCAGTGATTTTTTCGTGTTCCGGACTGCCACCCGTTGTCTCGATATCTACCACGGCATACATGCAGCAAATGTAAAAAATCGGGAGAAATGCAGCCAACTATTTTACATGGGAGAAAAAAGGATTTACGAACTGGCAGGAGCATTTTCATCATTAAACAGTCAATGTCGTTTAGTTAAGCTATAATCTTTTGTAATTCATGTGATATAGCCTTTTTCGAAGGTGTTTCCTATCGTTCTTTCTTCCTGGCCTGATGATTTCCCGTGTACTTCTGACTATTTCGTCAAA
>JAKAMP010000492.1 GCA_021812865.1 Bacteroidota bacterium
ACAGTTTCCGCTTGTACAGATGGTATGAAGGTGGTTGCGTTCAACCAGGTTCTTGACTTTCGAATAGGTTTCGCCCGAAGGCATCTTCATTTTCATCCAGTGAGGCAGCCTCTTCCTGCCCTGTAGCTCACTCATCGCTCTAATATTTTCCAGGCAAAGGTAATGAAAAAAAGAGAATGCCGGGGAATCCCTAACCTCAGACCCCAAACGAATAAATTCATTCTGTGGTGAAACCATAGCCACACGATGGTCAAACAATGGATTAACCCTCACCATTGAAAAAACATGCAAAAAGCCAATAGCCAATGGCCAACGGCTCTTTTTTATTATTTTTGTCATTCAACAAACAACAAAACCATGGAACGTAGGGATTTTTTGAAGGTATCGGGCATGTCGGCCCTGGCAATGAGTGTAGGTTCATGGACAAGTGCACCCGCGGGAAAGAAGCTTCCCGGCAACTGGGCCTGGGGAGGCATTAATGATAAACTGACGGATGATGAACTGTTAAAGATTTTTGCCCGCTATAAATCGCATGGCATAGATGCTTTGCTTCCGGAAGGAAGCAATGAGCTGTATGCGCGCATATCAAAACTTGGAATGAAGGCCGGCCTGGAGATCCATGCCTGGCGATGGACTATGAACCGCGGGCAGTACATCAAGGATCATCCGGAGTGGTATGCCGTGAACCGGAACGGGGAGTCCTGCGCCGGGCCTCATCCTCCTTACGTGGATTATTACCGCTGGCTTTGTCCTTCGCATGAGGAAGTGAAAGACGTGATTGTGAAAGATTATAGCGAGTTATGCGATATTCCTGGCCTGGCTGGCGTTCATCTCGATTATGTGCGCTATTGCGACATTTACCTGCCTAAGGAACTGCAGCCCAAGTATCACCTCGTGCAGGATCATGAAATGCCCGAATATGATTACTGCTACTGCGATACCTGCAGGAAACTGTTCAAAGAACAGTCTGGTATTGACCCAATGGATATGAAAGACCCGGCTTCCAATACGGCATGGAGAGACTTCCGGCTGAACCAGCTGGTAAAGCTTGTGCATGCCATTGTGGAAGAAGTTCATCGAAAGGGGAAATTGGTTACCGCTGCCGTTTTCCCCACGCCTGCCATGTCGAGAACCATGGTGCGGCAGGACTGGTCGAAATTCAACCTGGATGCATACCTGCCCATGTTGTACCAGAACTTTTACGGCGAACCGGAATCCTGGATCGGACAGTGCGTGAAAGAATCGCTGACCGAATTGCCCAAAGGGACGCCCGTATATGCAGGACTTTTCAGGGGGGCCATACAGTCTGCCGATATCGCATCGATCTATTCCATGGTGAAGGAGAACGGAGGAAAAGGATTGTCCTTCTTCACAGCCGACAGCCTTTCGGATGATGATCTCAAGGTATTGAAAAAGGCGCTCAGGTAAGAGTTTTTACGTTTTCTAATCCTGTTTACGACATACATGGGTGAATTATTTCCGATCCGTACGCCACACCCGGCCGGACTGATCGATATGCCACAGCCACGATGAATTCCTGCGTGATGCAATGATTTCGTACATGGAAAAGGTGCTTTTCAATTGGGGATTGAAGGCAAGAGAATAATTGATCATTCCGCTTTTCTTCATTTCGTGAATGGAAGAAGCATAATAACCCTTTTGTTTTGTGTATTCGCGTTGGGCATAATACAGACTACGCAATTCGTCCTTTACCTCATCCTCAGGATCAGAAATGAAAGGCTGAATATTCTGACCTGCGAGCGTATCGGTAAACTGCACAAAACCCCAGTGTTCGGGGCGGTGCATGTCGATGGCGCCAATGGGCGACCATACCCAGTCATCCTCCCTGTAAGGTCGACCAGTAGCCGGATCGGTTTCTTTATCGTATTTCCCGTTGGTTATCTTTGTTTTCCATTCCACCCGGGAAAAATCAAGCCGCCAATGGTCCCCGTTGCGGGGTCTTCCTCCTCCGCCATATTCGGACAGTCCCCTGAAAGGGATTGAGATTTCGACCGTCCAGCTTGTATCTTTGTCACCCGGGTCATTCAGCGTACCCTGCAGGGAGACAGCCGTTTGCAGACCCGCCAGGTCCCAGGAGGTAAGCGGTCGTACCCCGTCACGGTAAGGCCTGGCGAGAAGAAGATCCCATACTGTATTGAGGGCATTCATTTCGATTTCATAGTAGTTATGGGTATCGGCGTCGGGATCGATGAACACTTCAAAATCGTTGTCGTGAAAGATCACCGCGTCGCGCTGGGTAACGGTTGCCCACAACTCAGGTTCTTCAAGCACGGCAAGAAGGTATATATGGTCATCGTCCCATAGCATCTTTGCCCGCGTTCTAAACCTTGGGGTGTTTTCTTTGCCTCCTTTTATATCCTGGAACCAGTTGGTCCATGGAGCCAGCGACCAGCTTCTTTCTTCTGCTTTACCGTCAATGGTCATTTTTTCTTTCGTACGGTATACCACGTATGATGTGCGCTGTGGCAAAGTCACTGTTTGGGCTGACACGAAAATTGTTTCTGAAATGCAATACAGCAGCAGGCTCATTACGATCCATCCACCCCTCATCACTTCGCTGGATATAATTGGTTTGCAAAACGGGGGCAAAGTTAGGAAAGAGGTGAGCAAATGCAAATTTCAATGGAGAGCAGAAAATATATTATGAAAAGGTTCTCTTTAAGAGCCTGTTTAAATTTTTCGTAAAAGCATGTCAATTGAAGCTATATATGCCCAGTTTTCATTGGTTTTCATGTTCGCTTCATAGTTTCTGCTTAACCTTCGGTACCCATTGAACCATGCGATAGAACGTTCCACAATCCAGCGTTTAGGAATGACTTTGAAGCCTTTTTCTTCTGAACGTTTCACTACTTCAAAGACACAGTGTAGCCATTTCCCTGCCAGGAATACCAGTTCTTCTC
>JAKAMP010000493.1 GCA_021812865.1 Bacteroidota bacterium
GAATATAGAAAGCACTGCAGGACTGAATGCTCCCCTGCAGATTGAATCTACAGCGGAAACGGGTAGCTTCCATGGCAACTACCTGTTCGGAAAAATCAGCCAGGGGTATCGCAGGGTTGGTTATTCCCTGGCAGTAGCCTATAAAAATTCACTTAATGATTACACTTTCCCAGATATCTACAAGCCAGGAGCCCCCACCACCACACTGCAGCATAACCGGCTGAACGCCTATGGCGTATACCAGATGCTCACTTTTGCCCCAAAACCCAAGAGCCGGTTTGAAATGGGGCTCTGGTTCCAGCGCAAAATCAAGGATATCCCTGAGATGATGGGTTCCTATGGCTCCAGTCTTGCCAGCCAGACTGACAGCTCCCTGAAGGTATTCGGCAAATGGACCAGAATCTTCGGAAATTCAGCGCTCATTGTGAAATCGGCTTTCTTTTCAGATTACTTGAAATATACCGATAAAAACGATCCTTCGGATGTGCAATACTCGGTTTATAATGTGATCAACAGCAGACAGTATCTCGCTGATGCAAGCTTCAGAAAATATGCCGCCCGCTGGCTTTCCTTTGACGCCGGCCTGTCAACCCAGGTTATCCATGCTCGTTTGCAGAGCTTTGAACAGGGAATTTTTGAACCACGATTTGCCGTATTCACGGCGGCCAGGTTCTCATTCCCCCATGTTACCGCAGATTTGTCCGCAAGGAATGAATTTACGCCCGGCAGAAAACCCAGGCCGGTATTGGGGATTGGATCAAAGATTGAACTGTGGCGGAACCGAATGTTCCTGAGATTGAATGCTTCGGGCAAGTACCGCCTGCCCACCCTGAATGAAAAATACTGGCAGCCGGGAGGAAATCCTGACATCCTGCCGGAAGAAGGCTATACCAGCGAACTTGGACTGAACTATATTATGGCTAATCGTGCAGGAATGAAGCTGATTCTTGATGTGGGAGGTTTTTCCACCCGCATCAGGAATATGATAGAATGGACAGGCAGCGGTCTGAACTGGTCTCCCGTGAACGATAAAAGTGTATGGAGCAGGGGAATTGAATCCCAGCTCGATTATAATCTTAATTTTTCTGGCTTGCGGTTGCATTCCTCAGCTTCATGGAATTATGTATTGAGCACCAACACCGATGTATATGCAGGGGCAGAAAACTCGTTGGGAAAGCAACTCAGGTATGTGCCAGTTCTTTCCGGGCAATGGATGACCACCGCTGCGACATCCGGTTTTGTGCTTGGATATGTTCTTTCATATACCGGCAAGGTATATATTACAGAAGATAATTCGGGGCAACCTCTCAAAGCAAGGTTCGTATCGGGTGGCTTTCTTGCCTGGGAAAAGCAAGTGAAGCAAAACACTTTGCAGCTCACATGCAGGATCGCCAATATATTTAATGAGCATTATCAGGTCATTGCTTCATTTCCTGCCCCGGGGAGGGCAGCTTACCTTTCAATTTTCTTTCGTTTCCAAACTAAACCCAAATCAAATATTTAATATGAAAGCTTTTTCTATTACCCGGCAATTGATCATCGCCTCGCTTATGCTGTTGTTTGCATGCAACGGAAAAGATCAGCCTTCTTCAGGATTATATTCCCACGGAGTAATCATCACCAATGAAGGCACCTTCAACCAGAACAACGGAACACTGACCTATTACAATCCGGCCAACGACTCCCTGATCAATGACTTGTTCATGAAGGTGAACAACCGCCCGTTGGGCGATGTGGTGCAATCATTCACGGCAGCCGGCACCCTGGGCTTTGCCGTGGTCAATAATTCCAAGAAGGTCGAAGTGGTGAAACTTGAAGATATGTCTTCCGTGGGTGTGATACCCGCTTCATACCCCCGTTATTTCATTCTGGTTTCCGACGGCAAAGGATATCTTACCAACAATATGTTCCCTGGCGAAGTGCTGGTGATTGATACGAAAAAACTGGCGGTGACCGATACGATACCGGTAGGAAATGAACCGGAACACCTCCTGCAATCAGGGCCCTATGTATTTGTGGCGAATGGAGGATGGGGTAGCGATTCAACCGTTTCGGTCATACAGGCTTCGTCTGACAGCATAGTGAAAAATATATGGGTCGGCGATGGCCCCTCGAACCTGGTTGCCGGCAGCGATAACTCCGTGTGGATTTTATGTGAAGGGATCAATGCGTATAGCGGGAAACCCGAAACCGATTCCCGCCTTATAAAGATGGACGCAGTAACCTTCGATATCCTGTATTCCGGCATCATTGGCGTTAAGGGCGATGGATTTAATCCGACCCTTCTTGCAGCGGGTATTCATGGAAATGTGTTTTATGTTGAAGCGGATGGCGTGCACAAGGTAGTATGGACAGGTACGGGCTTAACGGATGACCTGCTGATTCCCTGGCCCAATTCATACAGCAGTTCCATTTATGGTCTGCAAGTGGATCCTTCAAACGGCAGGATATATGTGCTGGAAGCAAAAGGCTATGTCTCTGCGGGCATGCTTCATGTATACAATTCAGACGGAAGCCTTTACAGATCATTCAATGTGGGAATTGCCCCGAATGGAGCTTGTATATATTGATTCTGATGTGCATTTATATATTTTAAGAAGGAATTAACTTCTTTCAGATTTGAATAAGGCGGCCCGTGAGTAACCTGGATAGAGGCAAATGCGTATAGACTATTCAGTTGTTAGGTATTGAGTTTGAAACGATTCATTAGCTCTTCAGGCAGATGGGGATAAACAGATATCTGGGGTTCATCGCTGTATGGATTCTTGTTTCGGTCAGGGCCGTTGGACAGGTTTCCAGCGGAGGAATACCGGAAAGTTTTTCATATACTGGGAAAGCTGTGATTCCGGCATACATTCTGCCAAAGCTATCGAACGATTCATTGAATCGAAGGGACCAGGAAATT
>JAKAMP010000019.1 GCA_021812865.1 Bacteroidota bacterium
TTCTTTTATCTTTTTATCATATTCCTCTTTACTTAATTGTTCATTTTTAAATACATATGACTTATTTCTTAAGTTATAAGAAAAATAACAATTAAAACTTAATGAGATGGAAAATATTCATGGAAATGGTGCCTCTGGGCATGAGAAAGAATTCGTAATTATTGTAAATGGTCGGGAAAGGGCGTTTATTGAAAAAGAAATTACCTTCAGACAAGTCGTTGAACTTGCTTTCGGTACTTATGAGGAGAATCCTGACATTGTTTATACAATAACCTATAGCAAAGGGGAAGACAAAAAGGAGGGTACAATGACAGTTGGAACCAGTGTTAAAGTTAAAAATGGGATGATTTTCAATGTTACACGAACTAATAGAAGCTAACCCGGATCTTAAACGACTCCAAGATGAAGGGTATGCTTTTGAGGTAAAGGATTCCTTTCTTCTGATACATGAAATCCCGTATGTAAATTCAAATCGAATGATCAAATACGGAATTCTTGTATCAGACCTTTCCTCAATGGCTGGTAACAGAACAACAAGTCCAATTGGACAGCATGTGGCATATTTTATTGGTGATCATCCTTGCAACTCGGATGGTTCGATAATTTCTGCGATTAGGCTTAGTAGTCAGAATCAACAACTTTCTAAGGATATTACCGTTAATCATTCATTTTCAAATAAGCCGCAGAGTGGGTATCAGAATTACTATGAGAAAATGGTCAGTTATATTAACATTATTTCATCGCAGGCCAAGGCTATTGAAGATTCTGTGACAGAGAAACCATTCAGGACAATAGATTCTGAAAATGAGGAACAAATATTTAAATACATCGATACAAATTCTGGAAAGGCAAAAATTACTGCAATTGTTTCTAAACTGAAGGAACAGAAAGTAGCAATCATTGGATTGGGTGGGACAGGCTCATATATTTTAGATTTGATTTCGAAAACTCCAGTTCAAGAAATTCACTTGTTTGATGGGGATCTATTCTTCCAGCACAATGCTTTCAGATCACCTGGTGCAAGTTCATTGAGTGAATTGCAGGCCTTGCAGAAAAAAACTGATTATTTCCAAACCCATTATTCCAATATTAGGACAAACATTTACTCTCATAATTATTACTTAGACAATCAGAATATTGAAGAATTATTAGCAATTAATTTTGTTTTTATCTGTATTGATAAGTCTGATATAAAAAAGGTCATTATAGAAAGACTGGTTGCACACAATATTTCTTTTATCGATACCGGAATAGGGGTACTTAACATTGAAAATTCATTAATTGGTCATATTAGAGTGACAACAAGTACACCAGAAATGCGTGAGCATATAAAAACCAGAATTACTTCCTGTGACGATGGGGGAGAAAACGACTATTCTACAAATATTCAAATCGCAGAGTTAAACGCTTTAAATGCTGCATTAGCAGTAATAAAGTGGAAAAAACTATCTGGTTTTTACCAGGATCAGAACAAGGAATTCAATTCAGTTTATTCAATAAATGATGGAGTTTTAATTAATGAAGACAATCTCATTTGAATTTGTTGAGTTCATACCCGAACGACTCGAGGACGGAAAACTCTACATCTCCACGAAGTATTGTACAGCTGTACATAAATGCTTCTGCGGCTGTCAGGAGGAAGTGGTTACACCATTGTCTCCCGTTGATTGGGAGTTGACTTTTGACGGCAAAACAATTTCACTTTATCCTTCTATCGGGAATTGGGGAATGAAATGCCAATCCCACTACTGGATTAGAAAGAATAAAGTTGTGTGGTCAGATAAATGGAATGATACGAAGATTCGACTTCTACGGGAATCTGAGAAAATTCAAAAAGAAGAGTACTTTAATAGGGGAAAAAGGAAAACTAGATGGCCACGAAAGTGGTAGTATAAAAAAGATTGTGTAAACACTCATAATAAGTAAATCGGTGTCAATGCCCTGCGAAATGAAGCGGAGGAATGGAACGGAAAATTGAGCAAACCCTAATTAATTCTGAAATTGGGGAATCTTTTACAAGCCTGGCTTAGAGTTTAATACTCCCCAAATTCAGAACAGTTAGCTAAGTTGGAAAATAACAGTTACTCCCTGTCTATCTTTACATTGATGGCATTGGGACCCTTCACTCCCTTAATGATATCGAAAGTAACCTTCGTATTCTCCTTCACCGGTTCAGTAAGGGAATTTACGTGGACGAATATATCCTGACGCGTATTGGATTCCTTGATAAATCCAAATCCTCTCGATTCATCAAAAAACGTAACCACTCCCCTGTGTCCAGCAATATCTTCATCAGACTCCGCCCGGCGCGGAACTCCAATGACTATATCTTCGACCTTAACATCTTTCTTCTGACTTATATCCGGCGGTGTGGAAGTAATGTTCCCAAATTCATCCACATACGCAATCATATCGTTCAGGTTATTGCCATCGCGGCTCTGGCGCTTTCTGTCCTCTTTCTTCTGTGCTTTCTCTTTTCTTTTTTTCTCTTTCTTGGCTCTTACTTCTTTTTTGCCGAAAGATTCATTTCCTCTACCCATTTATATTCCTTGTTTTAGTTATTTCATCGAAACAGCCTGTGATTTAGATTATCAGATAACTGTACTGGCTCACTAACAGGCAAATTTTCTGTAAAAGTACATTAAATAACTGACATCTACCTGAATTTTCCCTGACCTGGTCCATATTCTTTACAAAGATGACCATGAATTTGGCTTTCGTACTTTCCCCAGGCCCCTAAGCGAACCTTTTCATGAAGCTGTTCTCCGGAGTTAATTCCCCGACAACGGAATTTTCTGAATCAACAGCAGCCGCTATTTTTGTAAATGGCCTCAAAGATCTTCAGGAAATACCTCGCATTGATCAGCTGAAAGACCCGACACAGTCTCGGCTATTAGCTTAATGAAATCTTCTCAGGTTCTTCCTTTCTTTTCAGGTGCTTTTTTTCTCTCCACATTCCTCACACAAGCTTTCGGCCATCAATCAAATTTATAGGTATTCCCGCATAAACGAACTTATCGAAGGCTGCAAAAAGGATCCGGGAGTTTTCCTAGCCCGGAACAGAATGATGGTCATCCCTGCCTTTCTCAGTCGTATTGCATATCGAATTAAGCCGCTGCAGGTGAAAACAAAACCTTTGCCCTACCGGTAGAATTTGTTCTTTTAACCGCTTTGCCCACCCTAATACATTCTAGCTAACCTGCCTCCTGGGACCTGTCTTCCAGCCTGAAGGTATAGCAGATAAAAATCAGTAATTCAGGTATGATTTTCAGTAATTTATATTCAATCGACCATAAATAAAACCATTCGATCGAATATCCCGGGAAGCAGTGATTTTGACTGGAATATTACACTGGCCTATAATTTCAGCAGGGTTTACCGGGCATTGAAATGAGTGGCTCAATGGCTTAATGCTCTCTACGGAATGTCTTTCTTCTGTGGAACAGAAATAATTCCCCCTTTCTTCCATCTTTCTTTAATAAGGAAATGAATCGGGTATAGGTCAGTCTGTAGGGTGATGAGTATACAATCCAATTCCCATAAGAAGTTACAATGAAGAGTCGTCCCCTCTAAGGAGAATGAAAAGTCATTCACCTTCCCATTTCGGGCATTCACCGATAATTCATTTACCAGTGTATTCCTGCCTTGTACCTTCGTTTTCATAAACCTAATCTTCATTTCGATTATGAAAATTATATCTGCTTTCCTCATGACCTTATTCCTGTGCGCTGCAGCAACAGGACAACAGAAGACCGACTTAAAACTGAACCTTGAGAAAAACAAGACCTATCGCCTGCGTTCGGTCACTGAACAGACCATCATCCAGACCATAAACGGGAACCAGCAAACTATTGAATCAGGAGCAACCTATGTATTGTCTCTTAAAATGGTTGATGCAAACCGTGCATTCATGGTGGCTGAAATTCATATCGACACCCTTGCCAGCAAGACCAATACCATGGGGAAAACCGTCGTCATGACTTCCGCATCAGCAGGCAATGTCGAATCGAAGGAAACCTCCGACATCATGTCGTACTTCATGAACCGGATCACTCAAAACCCGGTATACGCGAAAATCGACTCCACCGGTAAGGTTATAGAACTGATTAATTCCAAAATGCTGTCGGATATGATTCTTCGCGATACTGGAAAAATAACGGTAACCGGACCTACTGCTCCCGCACTCAAAAAGCAGGTTGCTGACCTGGTGGGAAACACTTCGCTGATCAACATTATCGAAATGTTCACCCATTATCTGCCGGGCAAGGAGGTTGAGACGGGTGATAAGTGGAACATTATTACTACAACCAATGCCGGAGGAATGTCGCTCGACATTACAAGCGCCTGTCAGTTGAATCAGGTATCCGGTGGATTGGCTGACATCAGTGTGGAATCGGCCATTAAGGCAGCGCCGAATGCGGCGCCTATGGAAATGGGCAGCGCCAAAATAACCTATGACGACATCAGCGGATTGACCAAATCGACCCTGCACGTCAATGCTCAGACAGGTCTTATGGAAAATCTTGCTTCAAACACCCATATCACGGGGAATCTCAGTGTAAGCATGCCGGGAATGAGCATGCAGATTCCCATGGATATCACCAGTACCGGGAAAATAAACAGAATGGAATGACATGATCTGTACCGCTATGAAGAAATTATTATTGGGATTGGCATTGCTTCTGCCTGCCGCCCTGTTTGCCCAGAATATTAAAGGAACCGTATACCTCCAAGGTGAAGGCTCGCCAGCCCAGTTTGCCGGAGTCAGCCTGTTGCGGATAACCGATTCAGTGCCCCTTACCGGGGTGATAACCCTCTCCGACGGCGGCTATGCTTTCGAAAAAGTCAGTCCGGGAGACTACCTGGTCAAGGTGAGCTTCTTAGGCTATAATGCAGCTTACAGAAATGCCTCCCTCAAACCGGGAGTCAAGGAAACGCTGGTAGATACCATCTTTTTAACTGCCAAAAGTTCAGATCTGCAAGAAGTTACCGTTTCAGCCGAACGACTGAAGGGAAAGGAAATGGTCGACCGGACGGTATACGCCGTGCCCTCGGCCATGGCCAAGTCATCCACCACCGGGTACGACCTGTTGAAGAAGATTCCCCAGGTGAATGTCGATTTTCAGAACAACATTACCTTAAATGGAAGCAGCAACTTTATCATCCAGGTCGACGGCAAACAGCGCGACCGGGAATACCTGGCGAAGCTGCTGCCTTCGGAGATTGAGAGTATCGAGATCATCAGCAATCCATCCGGGAAATACGAAGGAAACATCGACGGGGTAATCAATATTATCCTGAAGAAAGAAGCCCGGTATGGAATGAGCGGAAACGCTTCCCTCTCGGTTAAACCCTTTAACAAACCTACCACATCGGCCTCAGGAAGCCTCGATTATTCCGCAGGCAAGATCACTTTTTACGTTACGGGATTTGCTTTCCTGCAGAACCTGGAGATCAGCTCGCGGAATGAGTCGCGCTTTCTTACCACCGATTCAATGAGCAGGATGACAGGCAGCGGAAAGATCAGGATATCCAATTCGTCTGTCAATAGCGGATTCGATTATTATATAAACGGGAAGAATAACCTGAGCCTTAACCTGAGCTATAAACCTATCGGGCAGGATATTCATATACCCAACCAAACTACACTTTTCAGCAACAATGTGCCTCTTAATTCAATCATGTCCACCACGGACGAACTGACAAACAGCGATGAATATTCAGCTTCCCTTTTCTATAAAAAGACCTTCAAAAAACCCATACAGGAATTCACTGTCGAAAACACCTTCTATAAGTTTTCGTCCGACGACCGGAATGATTTTGCCAACACGCAATACCTCTATGACAGCGATACGGTGATCAGCCTGACCAAAAGGTTTGAAAACAACCTGAACAAGAGAAATTATGTGTCCACGAAAGTGGATTATGTACAGCCCATCGGCATGAATATGAAAATTGAAACCGGCTACCAGTTTTACTACCAGCACCTGACTTACGATTTCAAGATCGACGACGTGGCATCGAACAATTTATTTACATACAACGAGTTGCGGAATTCTGCGTATGGAGGATTCACCTTCAATCATAAAAAAATCGGGTTCCAGGCGCTGGTAAGGATTGAAAACAGCCAGATCAAGGCAGATTCTGTTACCGATCCGAACTACTCCTGCATTCTGCCTTCGGTAAACCTGCAATACAAGATATCTGCATCGCAGAACCTGAAGTTTACATACAACCGTAGGATAAACCGCCCGGGTATCTATGATATGAATCCCTATTACCGAATTGATCAGAACTATCGCATTACCCAGGGGAATCCCGATCTAAAGCCCGATTACAGGGACCGTTTGCAGCTCACCTTCACCTGGAATTTCGGCAGCAATTATTTGTCGCCCTACATTTACCATGAATTTTTCACTGGCAAGATTGGCAGACTTTACCAGATCGTTCAGTTGCCGGGATCCAGCAACTTCACCACCCTGACCAAACCCTATAACCTGCTCAACGGGTATGAATCAGGCGGAGGGTTAAACGCCATGCTCTGGTTCGTAAACATCAATGCAAGGCTGTACCGTGGCCACTATAATGCCTATACCGAGGGCTCCGTTACCATTCCTGCGGTAGATTATTTCTCGTATAACCTCACCAGCTATGCCTATGCACAGCCCGGCAAAAAGAAAAAGACCACCATCTTTGCCTTTATCTCATACAATGGCGTGGACCGGAATGCGCAGAGCAGAACCTACAATATGCCCTTCTATGGCTTCGGAGGACAGCATCAGTATAAGGACCACAGTTTCGGGATTTTCTGGCTTCTGCCCATGTCGACCAATGTGACTCTAAGCAAGACCATAACCGAAACTCCCTATTATACCTCCACAAACATTATTGGCTTCAACGTAAGCAACTACATCCAGTTCATGTATACCTACAAATTCAACAAGGGCAGGACTGTGAAAAAGATGAACCGAAGCGTTGAAGTCGAGAGCGACAGCAAAAGCCAAGCAATAGGGAAATAAAACAAACTTTCATAAGGATTTGAAATACATACCTCGGATAAATCTGTGACATTAAGTGCATTTTTCTACGCAATTAGCCGTTTGCTTATGGCTATTGGCGGATAATTCAGAGGTGAAAACATCATCGAACTCTTGTTTCGGGTTGTGGTCAGGAAGGACTGATTTTCAGAATTATATATTTTTTCTTATAGAGATTGATAAAGGAAAAAGATTATAAAAAAATAACAGGTCAGGTTGAAACTGACCTGCCTGTTATGCTGTAAGTAATATGCAGATTTTCTAATATTTCACAAACCTCCTTTGCTCGATCCAGTGGTTGCCGATGATCTGCACGAGATATACGCCCGGTGAAAGACCGGACACATCGAAGGTTTGCGTGTTGTCTCCCTTCGACAGTTGTTTGTCCATGACAATGATCCCGCTGGCGGACAGGATTTTTACACGTGTGGCTATGCTGTTCCTGTACTGCGACAGCCCGGTGATCACCAGGGTGCCTTTTGTGGGCACAGGATAAAGCAACAATCCTGACTGCCTGGGGGTAACCACCGCCGATGTTTTGTATACGTTTACCGTTGTGGTTTTCGTCACGTTCAGGTAATTGCTGCTGTCGGTGGGCAGGAAGGTTACACTGAGCAGGATGTTGGTTCCCGTATCCAACGCGGTACCTGCCGGTGGATCGTATACGAATGTGCCTGGAACGCTGGCCGTGGCGTCGAGCTGTACCGTGGAAAGGCTGTCGCCATAACTCATATCCGCCGGCTGACTACAACTGGCCACGGGGGTTGCCTTCTTCACTTTTATCAAAACCATTTTCGTGACCGGTGCATAGGTTGCATCAAGAGGTGTGAAAGTAACGGAGAGGGGTATGCTGTCGCCCGCAGTGAGCAAGGACCCTGACTGTGGTGAATAAGAATACGTTCCTGTCATATAGGTTGAAGCATTCAACTGGGTGGAGCTAAGTTTTGTGCCATACACGATATCGGCAGGATTGCTCCACTGCAAAGCCGGCCGGATGGTATCGTTCACCAACAGTTGGCGGCTGCCTGTATCTGCCAGAAGGTAGGTAACGGAATAGGGAGGTGCATCGACCACCAGCTCGTTGCCGGTAACCGCCGAAAATGCTTTGATACTGGCATAATTCACGGGACCTCCGGCAGGAAGAGTGGGGCCCTGGCCGTTTATCAATACCTTTCTTGAAAATGGTCTGGTTGGATCGGCAGGCACATCGGTACCTCCTACAAGGGTATACCAGTAGCAGCGGTTTCCCACACCGGCATTTTCAATATTCACCCGTATGTATTGCTCCCTTGAACCCTTGTTTACCAGCATGGTGGCTACCTGTCCCGAACTGAATGAACTGGAATATGCCGTAATATCGGTAGTTCCTTTGAAGGTGGTATTGAGCAGGTGGTCGCCCATGAATCTCCGCATGAAATAGAGGTAATAAAAAGGTGCATGGGGCGTGAATTTGGGTACGTCGGGATCGTTGTATGCATACATTCCATGATCATCGCCATTGTTCCAGCCATTCGCCAGGTCCCAGCGCGAGGCTTCACCCAGCCCTGCCTTGATGCCTTCACCCACCACCATAGCCGAAAACATGCCGTCGATCTGCGAAACCGCCTGCTTCGAACCGACTGCGAACACGTTGTATTCTGTGAGCGCCACAGGAAGCATAGGTACACCGGCCTGCTGCGCACAGGACTTTACATAGGATATGTAATTATTGACCAGTGGCGGACTGCTGAGTATGGTGGCGGCTGTTGAATTCTGCTGCCATGGCGTGAAATAGCTGTGGACAATATAAAAATCGAGCACGTCTCCCGCGGTTTTCATCAGGTCAATGTTCCACTTTGTATTTTCGGTGGAAGACGATTCGCAGGTTACCGCACCAATGTATATGGTGGCGCCTGTTTCCCGGGCGGCCGCTTTCATGGAGTCGACGAACACCCTGCAATGCGTGCCATACAGTTGGCCGTTGATGTACATGGGCTGCCCGTCCTGGTTAAGAGAGGTATCGATTTTGTAGCCCGCTTCCCACGAGCCCGACACCTCGTTTCCTATTTCCCAGAATTTGGTCCTCCCCTTGTCGTAACGCACCCAGTCGGCCGCGAGATGTGCCGCCTGCGCCACCGGATTAGCGCTGGTGCCATACCGGGCATACCCGTAGTTCACGGTGATGATGCCCGTGGAACCGGTCTGCTTCAGGATGCTGTAAAATGAATCGATATCCATGGTCCATCCCGCTTCCCAGGGATCGGGCCTCTTGCCGAACCATTGCCAGTTTGGGCCTCCGCCCAATAGGGAATCGGGCACGTCGGTAGCCGGATCGTAATGACTGCGGTTCCAGAAATACACATCGCTGATGCTTCCCCCGGGCCCTCTCAGCACCCCCATCTGGCGATCAGTCATGTATCGCATCAGGGTTTTGTTTTCCGACATGCTCGAAGTATACGGATTGGCATTATCACCAAAAACATACTCCGGCACTTTCGATAGGGTATCTGCGCCATGTATGGTAATGGCCACGCTTGCCGGAATCAGTGGCATGATGGTGTCTGTATAGGCCGGGGCAGTGATGGTACGGGTATGCCACCCATCCAGAAAAATACCCTGCTGGGCATACAACATGATATTCAGGGTGAAGAAAAGGGGAATTAGAAACAGTGTCTTCCGGTTCATTGGATCAGGATATTGGTTAAAATCAATAGCAAACTTATCAATTTTCTGCAGGATAAGTGTCAATTTTACTATTAAATAATATGATTCTATTCCCCCGGCTATGTATAAGAACTATCCTTAATGGTTCAATGAAAAATACCATCCATATCGTTTACAGCGATTCAGCCTTCAAACTTAGCCAGAAGCCTGTCGTTCAAGGTATACTAATCAAATGGCAAAGCAGACAAAAATATTAGTCATTTTAGTATTTCACCAGCAATACCGCCAACCCCTTTTTCAAAGGCTTTTCATCCAGTTCATTAAACCCCGCATCCCTGGCCATGGCAATGGATTTACGAAACTCCTCGGTAGTGACATGATTCTGAGGTTCAACAAATAAAATCTTGCCTCCGGGTTTTAACATGGCAAACATGTCCGCAAAAAGCGCTGCCTTGTCGGGTACCTCATGCACCACGGCAAAGAGCAAGGCAAAATCCAGTTTGCCCTGCAGATTAGCTGCGTGATAGTCTTTACCCACCTGCAAAGGGACAATAATGTCAGCCACTGCATACTTTGCCGCCCTCTTTCTCAGTTTGGCCAGCATTTTCTCCTGGATGTCCACGCAGTATACCTTTCCCCCGGAACCCGTCATCCGGGCAAGGGGAATGCTGAAATAACCCATGGCACAGCCATAATCCATCACAGTCATTCCCGGGTTAACATGCGGGGTAAGGATTTTCTGCGGATCGTGCTGCAGTTTCCTTATGGGAAGAATAAGCGTGTAACCCAACCACCAGGGGCATATACGTTCCTGTTCCATTTGTTTTAATGTTTAAGCGCAGAATTACTGCAAGTTATGAAAACTCCTGATGGCATAGACATGCATGTTCATATTTATTTTAAGGTACCCATGTCCTAACCAGGCGAGCCAGGCGCCAAAGAAATGGTATGGTTACCCATGTATCACGTTGAAGAATCCCGGTTCTATTCCCTCTTCATTTTTTCCGCTCCGGCATCCATTTTTGCCGTCTCACTGAGAAATTGCCCTCCCGATTCTTACTTTCCGTATATTTGTGGGTGAAAGTCAAAGTTTCTGGCCATCGGCATTCACTTCGACCATGAAAAAGAGCTTAGAAAAGCATTATTTTATTATCGTTGCCCTGCTCTCCCTCGGCATTGCCCTCACCATACGATTCCCCAATATGATGGGAATCATTTTCAGGGAAGGGGGTGAATTCCGCAGGCTGGGCATGGAAGAGGCGCTGACCCATTTTGCCATTGAGTTCTTCATTACCCTTATCGTGGCCTTCCTGATGTTCACCATGAATTTCTTCGTGCTGAAGCCTACAGGTAAACCTGGCCCGCTGAAATTCCTCCATGTCGTCCTCGCAGTGGTCCTTACCTTAGCCGCGGTTTCCATACTCAACCACCTGTTGTTCTCCCTGTCAAGCCTCTTCGAGGATGAACCGCTCCGGCATGGACGGCGTGGTGAATTTGCACTCACCAATTTTTTTGTTTCCGCGCTGGTAGTGGGCTGTGTGATTTTTATCCGCCTCATCTACCAGAAGCAATCCATCAGCATCGAGAACGAGGCCCTGAAACGGGAAGCCCTGCAACGGCAGTACGAATCGCTGAAAAACCAGCTCAGTCCGCATTTTCTCTTCAATTCCCTCACCGCCCTTAAAATCCTCATCGAGGATGCGCCCGATAAAG
Source organism: Bacteroidota bacterium (assembly GCA_021812865.1). Classification (GTDB taxonomy): domain Bacteria; phylum Bacteroidota; class Bacteroidia; order Bacteroidales; family JAAYUG01; genus JAKAMP01. The sequence goes on from JAKAMP010000019.1 coordinate 11,394, forward strand.
CCCAGCATTATGTGAGCAGTCTCTCGAGGGCCCTGCGCTACACCCTTCAAAGCCACCAAAAACAACTGGTGAGCCTGAAGGAAGAAATGGATTTCATGGAATCCTACCTGTACCTCATCCGCATGCGATTTGATACCAACCTGGAAGTGAGCAGTTCTATCACCGATGACCTGCTCATATGCCTGATCCCTCCCCTTACCATTCAAACGCTTGTAGAGAACGCCATCAAGCATAACGAGATCAGCAAAAGGAATCCCCTGCGTATCGATATCCTCACCCCGGACAACCAAACCCTCCGGGTAGTAAATCCTGTGCAAGTGAGATTGACACAGGAGGAAGGTACAGGCATAGGGCTGACCAACCTGTCCAAACAGTTTCTGTTGCTGATCGGGAAGGATATTTCCATAAGGCAGGAAAACAATCATTTTATTGTGGATGTTCCCCTTATCAAACCCTGAATCATGAAGGCGCTGATCATTGAAGACGAAATCCCTGCTGCACGGCACCTGCAGCATGTTCTCGATAAGGTCGGTAATATCACGGTGCTTGACATTCTCGACTCCATAGCCGAAACCGTTGAATGGTTTGAGGTCAATCCCCTGCCCGACCTGGTGTTCATGGATATTCATTTGGCCGATGGCCTTGCTTTTGAGATATTCAGCCGTGCCACCATCAGTTGTCCTATCATCTTTACCACCGCATACGACGAATATGCCCTGAAAGCCTTCAAGGTGAACAGCATTGACTACCTGCTCAAACCGGTTGAGGTGGCGGATGTGCAGGAAGCCCTGAACAAGCTGAAAAGACTCTCGGCGCCGGCAGACATGAAAGATGCCCTGGCCGGCCTCATCCGTACCTTCGGGCAGCAAAACGTGTACAAAACACACTTCTTAATTCCTGCAAAAGGGGACAAACTCATACCTGTACAGATAAATGACCTGGCTTGTATATACATCCATACAGGAACCTTGAAAGCCCTTACTTTCGACGGGAAATCCTATTTTCTGGATTATACCCTCGATGAGCTTACCGGCATGCTGAACCCGGATACCTTCTTCCGGGCCAACCGGCAATATATAGTTGCCAGGAATGCCATACAGGATATCGATATCTGGTTCAACAACCGGCTTTCAGTAAACCTTAAGGTTCCTGTTCCTGAGAAGATCATCATCAGCAAAGCCCGGATAGGGGAGTTCAAGCGTTGGTTCGGCGCATGATCCTTCTCCGGTCACTGAGTCTCGTATTCTGCCTGCCTCATCGTACAACAGAATCACACGAACGTTAGAGTAATTCTGCCTTAGAAAAAATCAGGTTTTGCCCTGAAATATTCCCTTGATCAGCATGCCATAAAGTAAAAGCCTCCCCCAATGAACAGGGAAAGGCTTTCAAATACAATGTCCTGCAGGATT
>JAKAMP010000494.1 GCA_021812865.1 Bacteroidota bacterium
CCTTCAGGGGAATTTCCCAGAGAATTACCCCTCCGCTGCTCAGCAGATACAGGTGATTTTCAGTATCCTGTACCATGATCTCCATCGTTCGGGTATTGTGATTCATCACCAGGTAAGGTTTCCCGCTCACCGGCGCTTCAAGCTTCCTCCTCCACAGGCGCATGTCGGAGGCTTCCTGCAAAGGCATATGACGAATGAAAAAATTGTTGTATATCAGTCCGTTAGCCTGGCTGAACTGGTACACAACCGACTGAATGTTGCCCTTTGTACTTTCAGTTTTTCCACGTTCCACCAGCGAATCGGCATAAAAAAAAGTATCAAAATACCCGGGCGCCGCATGGGCATCGTGGTACCAAGTGAAATTGGACCGGTTATCGATATACCCAGAAATGGCATGGTATTGTATATCATGCCGCAGTATTTGTCCGGCAGCGATGGAATCGAGCAACCGGTGCAGGGTGGACTCCCTGGTTGCAAACAGCAGGTAATTACCCGATAAGGTACACCAGCGATCTTCAGAATAGCCGAAAATAGGCCCGAAAAGTGTTTTATTCAAGTAAGGAACAGGCAGTTCGTACGCCTGATAGGTTGAATCGCCCTTTATCCTGATCACGTCCTGGTGCTTACTGCCAGAAATATGCAATTTGCCATAACCGTTCACCAGCATTTGCTGCAGCAGTTGAATCGTAAATTGTTGGCTTTTAATTCTTAAAAAATTCACGGTTTCATTTCCGGGCTTGTTCCCGAAAAACATCATGCCTGCCTCTCCGTCGAGAATCTCCGCAAATTGCTGAACGAGGTCTACACCAAGGGTATCATTGGCTGCAGACAGGTTTTTCCTGAAGGCTGCTCCTTGTCCCTTCCGCGACAGGTAAGCGGTGTAATGTTTAAAATAGTTTTTGAAATCGCTTATCCCCATATCGATAAATCCTTTTATTCCCTGGGGAATAATTTCTATGGCGCGAATCTCGGCTGGTTTCTGGTTCACAAATACGGATGAAAAAGTGTTCAGGCTGTCGCCCGGGAATGAAAATCCATTCAGCACCATCATATCGCTTCCCAGGCTCAGGTCATATTCACTCCATCCGGCATAGCTTTCAAGGAAAGAAAGTTTTTGAATATCCGTGGCTTTGTTGATAGACTGTACCAGCTCCGGAAGATTAGCCGACTGGATATAAATATTGGCTGCAACATTGGCGCCGGCGGTAGTAGACACCTTGGCGTATCCTTCAGGCATGGAAAAAGACTTTGATTTTCTCAGCCGGGAAACGGCATTGTCGATTTCAAGCATGGAATTCCCGAAAACCATTACCCCGTTAGCAAGGCAGAAGAAAAAAACCATTGACTCGCGGGATGTGCTCAGGCTTACACTATACACATTATTACCACCAGATGAACCGGCCTTTGAAATTGTCTTTGGATCGAATGCTCCCAGGAACTGACGCTCTGTTTCTTCGGCTTTGTCCTCCTCCTGTAAAGACCCTGCGAGAATAAAATTCATCTGAAGCCGGGCTGTACCTTTGAAGCTGATCACCACCCTTCGGTTATTAAACCATGCAGACAGAAAATCATTGTTCTTGAACAGGGAATCCATGGTAGCCAGCCATGAAGCCGTAGCATCAAAACCGGTAAGTTGTTCCAGTTCATGCCATACCTGGTTGCTGTTCTGAAGCTGAGCCACAAGATGGGGAAAGTTGCTGGTTTCAAGCATCAGGGCAGCATCGGGAGGAACCGCTATCCTCGGATCAGTACTGATAGGGATTTCCCTCTTCAGCATCAATAATATTATCCCAGTACAAACCACTCCGGTGACGAGCGTCGATATGGCAATGATTCTCCCCGTTTTCATACTCCAAAATATGCTGTAAAATTAGCGAATCCATACCTATAATGCGGAATAGTTATGCACAATTGGGTATGCTTTTCATGCAAGCTGAATAATCCTAAAATTTTATACCTGTTTTTATTAGCAGCTTATTGGCCGGGCAATATCATCAATGCTAATTTCTTATCTTTAGGGCTTCGATCCGATCAATATGCAACAGGTCAATCCGCAGATTCATGAAAGCTGGCGAACCCTCCTGATGGATCAGTTTGCAGCTCCCTATTTTTCCGAACTCAAGAATTTCCTGGTTGAAGAAAAGAAGCATTACACCGTTTATCCTCCCGGTTCGCTGATTTTCAATGCCTTTGACCAGACTCCTTTTGACCAGGTAAAAGTGGTGATCCTGGGGCAGGATCCTTACCACGGAGCCGGACAGGCGCATGGTCTGTGCTTTTCGGTTCCCGATGGGGTTAAACCTCCTCCTTCCCTGGTGAATATTTTCAAGGAAATTGAAACCGACCTGGGTATTGCTCCTCCCGTTCATGGAAACCTGGAGCACTGGGCCCGGCAAGGGGTGCTGCTGCTCAATGCTACCCTTACCGTTCGTGCCAATACAGCCGGTTCTCACCAGCACAAGGGCTGGGAAACATTTACCGACAGCGTGATCAGGAAGATTTCTGAAGAAAAACAGCACATCGTGTTCCTGCTCTGGGGCAATTATGCCAGGGCAAAGAAAAACCTGATCGATATATCCAGACATTACATTCTTGAAGCAGCCCATCCTTCGCCGTTTTCTGCCTACAGCGGATTCATGGGGTGCCGTCACTTCTCCAAAACCAACGAAATACTCCGCAACTGCAACCTCAGGGAAATCGACTGGCGTCTGCCATAAGGGTTTTATCAAATTCAAACAACCCGGCAGGAAAATTGTTAATGATGCCAACATGTTATGCCCAGAAATGGGTCAGGAATTATTGCAAACATTGAATATGAATAAAGCGATCAAAGAAATGCTGGGTAACTTCAGCGTAGAAAAAATCCTTGATATATCAACCGGAAAAGG
>JAKAMP010000495.1 GCA_021812865.1 Bacteroidota bacterium
AATACCCTGTCCAAACTGAAACTGGATGAGATTTCTGATTGGACCGAGCGACAGAAAACGTTGTATAAAGACTACTTCGAAGAACTGGCAAAAGTTAAATCCATCATCTCGTATTACCAGCGCATCCGGGAAATCTCCCAAAAACAGGTGCGACTGGTAGAGCAGTACCAGAAGGCATGGAACCTGTTCAAACAGGACAAATATTTTACCGCAGAAGAATTGGGGTATATGGCGAAAGTATATTCGGGCATATTGGATGAGAGTGCCAAAAACCTCGACCAGATATTTCTTGTTATCAACTCCTTTACCACACAAATGAGTGATGCCAAAAGACTTGAAATTATCAATGCAGCAGCCGACCAGGTGGATGCCAATTATTATGACCTGACCCGCTTTAACAAGCAAAATATCCTTCTCTGCCTTCAACGGGCAAAAGAAAAAAATGAGGTGGACGTAGTGAAAAAGTTATACGGTTTACCCGCCAATTAAAAACAGAGATCATGAAAAAAATACTGATCCTGTTCCTGCTCACAACAATTGTGACAACGGCGCAGTCACAGACCTTTGCTGAATGGTTTAAACAGAAAAAGACCCAAAAGAAATACCTGGTACAACAGATTGCGGCCTTGCAGGTGTATATCGGGTATGCACAAAAGGGTTATACCATCGCAAAAGAGGGACTGAATACTATCGGAGATTTCAAACGGGGTGAATTTAACCTGCATACCGGTTATTTCAATTCCCTGAAAAGCGTCAACCCCAAAATAAAACAATATGCGAAAGTGGCCGATATCATGGCTATGCAGGTAACAATTATACAAGGCTATGGCAGGACCCGCCGTCATGTTCGGGAAAGTGGTGCATTCAACGGGGAGGAACTGGATTATATCATGCGGGTATTGGGCAGGCTACTGGATGACTGTGAAAACACTCTGGATGAACTGATCACCGTGACCACGGACGGCAATCCGGAAATGAAAGACGATGAGCGGCTAAAACGGATTGACATCCTTTATAAGGACATGACGGACAAATATTCCTTCTCCCAAAGTTTTCATAACGAAACAATGATACTGGCCGCATCGAGAATAAAGGAAAACAATGATGTGCGAACCAGCCGTGCCTTGTACGGCATTAAACAAAACTGACCATGAAAAAGCTGATCATTATTTTAGGAATAGCACTATTCAGTTTGCCTGTGGCAAATAAAGCCTCAGCGCAGGCAGATGAAATCGCCCAGCTTTTGCTGAATGTGGAAAAATTGGCACAGTTCGAACAGATTTTGTCCGACATGAAAAAAGGATATGAAATCCTCAATGGTGGTTACAATAGCATCAAGGATTTGTCACAGGGTAATTTCAGCCTGCACAAAACCTTTCTTGACGCATTGATGGAGGTAAGCCCGATGGTGAAGAATTATAAACGGGTGGCCGACATTATCAATTACCAGGTCATTTTGGTAAAGGAATACAAATCGGCCTTTAACCGGTTTAAGCGGGACAATAATTTCAACCAGCAGGAACTGGCCTACCTCGGAAGGGTGTATGAAAACCTGTTTAAGCAAAGCCTCAATAACCTGGATGACCTGGTTACCATCATCACCGCAAACAAACTCCGCATGAGCGATGATGAGCGGCTGGAGGCGATTGACAGGATATTTGCCGATATGCAGGACAAGCTGCTGTTCTTGCGGCATTTCAACAACAATACCTCAGTACTGGCCTTGCAGCGTGCAAAAGAGAGGAACGATGCGAATACGATGCGCCACATTTATGGCATAAACAACTAAAAAAATACAAACATGGCAAAATGGACAAAGACTGCATGTGTTGCAGTGGCGGGTATGATATTGCCCTTTATCAGCCGGGCACAGGGGTTAGCGGATGAAATGAACGGCCTGCATAGCGTGCTGGATCAGCTCTATGATGAGATGATGCCCTTATGCAGTAAACTGATCGGCGTTGGCCAGGGCATAGCCGGTTTTGCGGCCACCTGGTATATCGCCTCCCGTATCTGGCGGCATATCGCCAATGCGGAGCCGATAGATTTTTATCCGTTATTCCGTCCGTTCGTTATTGGCTTCTGTATAATGCTTTTTCCCTCTGTACTGGCCATGATAAACGGGGTGATGAAACCAACTGTCACCGCTACTTCTGAAATGGTAAAGGGTTCGGATAAAGCCATAGCCCTGCTTTTGCAAAAGAAGGAAGAAGCCATCAGAAAAACGGCTGTCTGGCAGATGTACATAGGGGAAAGCGGTAGTGGTGACAGGGACAAGTGGTATAAATACACCCATGACAATGCCGACCCATCGGGCGAAGGCCTGTTGGATGGTATCGGCAACGACATCCAGTTTGCCATGTCCAAAGCTTCCTACAACTTCCGCAACTCGGTCAAGGAATGGATGAGCGAAGTGCTGCGGGTACTCTTTGAGGCGGCTGCCCTCTGCATCAATACACTACGAACATTCCAACTCATCGTGCTGGCCATATTGGGGCCTTTGGTATTCGGCATTGCCGTCTTTGACGGGTTCCAGCATACCCTCACGGTCTGGATCGCCCGCTATATCAATATCTTTTTGTGGTTGCCCGTGGCCAACATCTTCGGCTCTATCATCGGGAAGATACAGGAAAAGATGCTGGAACTGGATATTTCACAGGTGCAGGATTACGGAGATACATTTTTCAGTCGAACGGATATGGCTTACCTCGTGTTCATGATTATCGGCATCGTGGGTTATTTCACCGTACCATCGGTAGCCAATTACATCGTCCATGCGGGTGGTGGCGGTGGATTGGGCCAAAAAGTAACCAGCCTGTTCAGCAGCTCTTCCCGGAGCGTGGTCAGTATGGCATCAGCCGGGGCCGGCATGGCAGCGGACGCGATGG
>JAKAMP010000496.1 GCA_021812865.1 Bacteroidota bacterium
CAGGAGTGAAGGAAGCGGGACTGCAAAAGCCTGTACCGATGAACAAGAACCGGATATGAGGCCAGTGTGGAAGGATGAGCAAGCACAACATTGCGAAGTACGAAGAACGCAAGCATTCAAGCAGGGAAATCCCATGGGGATTGTCGAAGATTAACCGTGTTCCGTTTGCAAAAAAGAGGCTACAAGGATTTGCTTTCCTACTATGTGAAAATTGCTACGCATCTTAATGAACCCCCGCCTGCCCGACTTAGTCATTCGGGCGGGCGAGACCCGCATTGCCTGTCCCGTTTTTTTCGGCGGGATACGGTGGTGTGAGAGGAGGTCACTGAGCCTGTCGAAGTGCGCACTCCGTCAGATTTTTCTGGCGGAGCCGTCTACTCGATTGGTTGCAGTTTTTTCATATTTTAAGTTTATATCTCATGTTATACAATTCAAATTCAGCTCTCTCCTTTGAATATCCATCATCTCTAATCAAACAATTTGCACAATTTATATTTTGTTTACGAAATGTCTTAAAATCATTACTAAAGTTACTTTTGGACTCGGATATAAAATCTTCTGATGGAAATATTTGAATATATTTTAAAGCATCATAAAATTCATACTCTACATCTAAATCAACGCTATCAATAATTGTAAATAAATCATTATTAATTTGATTTCCAAAGATGCAAATCTCGAGTTCTGGATTATTTTCTAAAGATGTCAGCCATCCATTTATTTTTTGAGAACTTAATAACGTTATCATTTTATCAAGTAACGCTTTATCTTGTTTTATTCTCAAATCATCAATGTCTGAAGAATTATCAGGAAAAAAGTTTTTAAAAATTTCATCACCGCATGAAATATAATGCTGCCTTCTGTTCATTTCTTTTAGCATAAATAAAATCTCCAAATCTCGATTTAATTTAAATGCCACAACTTTCCTATTTTCATCTTTGAAAGCTTTCGCAATAAAATATTTTAATCCAAAGAATATATAATCATATCTATCAGAATCCACAATTGCTGAGAATAGAATAGTCTCTTTTGGAATCAAACAAGTACCATATTTAATACGCAAATCCATTTTTTTTTAAAATTGCAACCAACAATTTTATATATATAGCTCAATCATACATATCTTCCTAATCTGCTTGTTAAAGAATGAAAAATTCATTCTTTGCAAGTAAAATTTTAGGGTACGAGAAATTATGAAGCAAAATACTACAATCGTAACGCTTTTACAAGTTCATAAGTTGTATTTTATACGGGAGTGAGGCTATTGCCTTTACAAAATCTTCAGAATGGCCTGAATGAATGCTTCCGGGTTGCCATTCGCCTTGATTTGAAGTCTGCCTAAGTCTGTTCCGAACCCATTCTGACTGCTTGTCATTTAAAAGCGGCAAGGTTGTTTGGCAGGTGAGGATGAAAATATTATGAACAAATTGATACAAAATGACCCGGAATATCTTGCACCACTTACCGGATGTAACTGGTTAGTGCAGATGAATGCACGAAACCCTATAAAAAAAGAGGTGGACTGTTTGCTTCAGATGCTAAATTCTTGAAGACCCCCTGATCCTGATCCCCTGCTTCCTGTAAATGGCCCGGAGAGCGAGAAAGAGAACCGTCAAAGCCAGCAGGCTAAGCATTATATTCCTGAAAAGGTGTGAATGTTGCTCCATCTGTTTCCACCAGGGCCCCAGCAACCATCCTGCTGTGAGGTATGCGCCGGCCCATAAGGTGGCCGATAGAAAGGCAATAGCCAGGAATTGCAGTTTCCTTACCTGCATGAGTCCTGCTATCACCGAGGTATATCCCCTGATAAACGGACTGAGCCGGCATACAAATATATTCAGAAGGCCTCCGCGCGATAATCCCCTGGTAAGCGAATCTATCTTTTGCTGCGACAGGGGTATCCAGCGGGGCTTGTTTTTCAGTATCCGCTGACCGAAATTTCTGAACACGAAATACAGAATGTTTGTACCCGTAAAATCGGCCAGCAGCGCTGTAGCCAGAACCTGGTAAAAACTGAATACTCCCGAATATACTAAGTATCCCGAAAAGAGCAGGACCAGCTCGTTGGGAACCGGGTTGGGCATCCCGGTTTCCTGCAAAAAAATGAGGATGAAAACCGAGAGGTATCCGTATTGAACAATATAGTGGGCAACTTCAGGCGGCATGAGCAATGAGGTTAGAACCAGTCCTGGATAAATATGCGACAAGGTACGTTATTTCAAATCCCGGAACAGAAAAGTAATGTTAAACTTCTGTTAGGTTAAAATGAAGTGATCCGGCCATGTTGGCTCTTTTGCCCTGGCAGATACCGTAATCAGTTCGGCCTCTTCCCTTGTTCATAAGCAGGCCAGTGTGCATCTCAAATTCATAATGCATTCATAACGATGGCTTAACACTGAGTAAATATTGATTGGCCATTTTTACAGATCGGATAATTGGAAATTTTTGATACATAAACCGCAATATGCAAGCCACTTTTGATGGGTACACGAAAAGAGAACGGATATGAAAAACAAGAAAAGAAAGATTGATTTGCTGGTTTTATCGGACATACACCTGGGTACTTACGGATGCCATGCGGATGAACTGCTGCAATACCTTCATACTATCAAGCCCAGTAAGGTAGTGCTGAACGGGGATATCATCGACGGCTGGCAGTTCAGTAAGTATTACTTCCCCAAATCGCACCTGAAGGTGATCAGGGTCTTTCTCGGCTGGCTTACCAAGGGTATCAAAATTTACTATATCACCGGCAACCACGATGAGGTGATGCGCAGGTTCAAGGGCATGAAGATCGGTACTCTTTCCATTCAAAATTCGTTAGTCATCAATGAGAAGGGAAAGAAATCGTGGTTCTTTCACGGTGATGTGTTCGATGTGACCATG
>JAKAMP010000497.1 GCA_021812865.1 Bacteroidota bacterium
GAAACGCCCGAAAGAATTAAAGCCCGACGCGGTGTCGGGCTTTACTGGGTGGTGCCACCTGGAATTGAACCAGGGACACACGGATTTTCAGTCCGTTGCTCTACCAACTGAGCTATGGCACCCCGTTTTTTGTTGGCGAGGCAAATGTATATAAAAAATTCTTATTCCAAAACTGTGAATAAAAAAAAGCTGGATTTATGCTTACCGCCAGTAAAACAGGACAATTCCGGCATATACAGGATAAAATCCTTTACTATGCGTTCATTATCTCCCGATCCCTGTTAACTTTGCACCGCAATCATTACTAATGGAATTCCAGTATCATACGCTTGCCAACGGGCTCCGCACAGTCCATTTCCATGTTCCTACCGACATCTCGCACTGTGGTATCATGATCAACATCGGCACACGCGACGAGCTTGACCAGGAACACGGCATGGCCCATTTCATCGAACACTGCATATTCAAAGGCACAGAAAAAAGAAAATCATACCATATCATCAGCCGGCTCGAAGATGTAGGAGGCGATCTGAATGCTTATACCACCAAGGAAGAGACGACGGTTCACGCCACCTTCCTGAAGGAATATTACCCCCGCGCCATCGAACTGATGAGCGACCTGGTGTTCCATTCCACCTTCCCCGAAAAGGAAATTGAAAAGGAGAAAGAGATCGTGATGGACGAGATCAATTCCTACCTCGACTCTCCCTCCGAAGCCATCTTTGATGATTTCGAGGAAATGATCTACCAGGGCAACTCTATTGGCAGGAACATATTAGGCACACCCGATTCGCTACGGGCATTCACCCGTGCAGATGTAGTCCGTTTTGTACAGAAAAATTACCACCCCTCGCAAATGGTTCTGTGTTCGGCTGGAAATATCCCATTTAAGAAACTGGTGCACCTGGCAGAGAAATACCTTTCTGCCGGAAGCGGGGCTGAAACCATGCAGAAACGCATGATACCCTTCAGCTACAAGCCGCAGCAGCAATATGTCAGCAAAAGCACCAACCAGTCGCACTGCATTATCGGCAATGTGGCTTATGGATTGAAAGACAGCCGGCGTGTGGGCCTTTATCTGCTGAACAATATCCTTGGCGGACCCGGCATGAATTCCAGGCTGAACCTTTCCCTCAGGGAAAAAAACGGGTACAGCTACAACATCGAGGCCCTCTATACGCCATACAGCGACAGCGGCTCCATTGCCATATACTTCGGCTCAGATAAGCAGAATCTGGGAAGGAGCATACAACTGGTTCACAAGGAATTCGGAAAAATCAGGGACAACAAGCTGGGCAGCCTTCAGCTTTCGAAGGCAAAAAAGCAGTTCATCGGCCAATTGGCCATTGCAGCCGAAAACCACGAAGGCATGATGCTGAGCGCCGCAAAAAGCCTGATGATCTATGGCAAGGTTGACCCTCCCGAAGTAATGTACAACCGGATCAACCAGATTACCGACACAGAAATTCTTGAAATTGCCAACGATATCCTTTCCCCTGGCAACCTTTCTGTGCTGGTTTATCAGCCCTAAGCCATGAACGACAAGGCAGAAGAATATATACTTTCCCTCAGCGCACCTGAGCCCCCTCTTCTGGCAGAACTATACCGGCAAACCCACCTCCGCCTGATGAATCCCCGGATGGCCTCCGGTCACCTGCAGGGACGGCTGCTTTCACTCATCAGCAAATTGATCCGGCCTGTGAATATCCTCGAGATTGGCACTTTTACAGGCTATGGCACCATTTGCCTGGCAGAGGGACTGGCCGATGGAGGAAGAATCCACACCATCGACAACGATGATGAGGTGCTGGAATTTGCACGGCCCTATTTCGAAAAAGCCGGGATCATGGAAAAGACTGTGATCCATACCGGCGATGCCAGGCTTCTCGTGCCGGCCATCAATATTAGCTTTCAACTGGTATACATTGACGGGGAAAAAAGGGAGTATCCCGATTATTACCGTGCCGTATTGCCAAAACTGGCGCCGGGCGGACTGATGCTCGCCGACAATGTACTATGGAACAATAAAGTATTGCAGGAGCCGGGGAAGAATGACAGATCAACACAAGGAGTGATGGAATTCAACCGCATGGTCATGAACGATCCCGGAGTGGAACAGATCATTCTGCCGGTACGGGACGGTATAATGCTGATCAGGAAGAAGAATATAAACGAACAGCTTTACGGCTAAGCATGCATCCTGAGGCTGAACAATTCAGGCCGAAGCTTGTTGTTAATGCAAAGACTTAAAAAGTAATGGGCAATTACTCCATAAAGGACCTGGAAAAGCTCTCGGGTATCAAGGCCCATACCATCCGAATCTGGGAAAAAAGGTACCAGCTGATCAAGCCCGAACGAACCTGTACGAACATCAGGTTGTATTCGGACTGTGACCTGCGGAGGATCATGAATGTGTCCATACTGAATCGTCGCGGACTGAAAATATCGCTTATAGCCAGTTTAAGCGAAGAGGAGATGCGGGACAAGATCGTGATGCTCACCCAGAATTCTTTCACCCAGGACGACCAGGTGGAAAACCTCGTGGTTTCCATGATTGACCTGGATGAGACCCGTTTCGAAAAGATTATTTCCGCCTCTATCCTTAAAATTGGTTTTGAAGAAACCTTCTACAAGGTTGTCTTTCCGCTGCTCGATAAGATTGGCCTTCTATGGCAGGCAGGAACCATCAATCCGGCGCAAGAGCACTTCATCACCAACCTGCTCCGACAAAAACTCATTGTAGCCATCGACGGGATCATCCCCGCACCCCTGCCCACCCCAAAAATGTTCATCCTATTCCTGCCCGAAGGGGAATTTCATGAACTTGGACTGCTGTACTATCATTACCTCATTAAAAAAAGAGGCCACAAGGTGC
>JAKAMP010000498.1 GCA_021812865.1 Bacteroidota bacterium
GTTTCCCACTGCATTGCTCATGCCAAAATACGATACCATGGCATAGGCTTGTTTGGTCACGCGTTCGAGGTCATTAAGAGCGCCTGTCGAAACTTTTTGGAAAGTTAGCAGCTCTGAAGCCCTGCCGCCGAGAGTGGCACACATTTCATCGAGCATTTGCTCGCGGGTAGACAACTGTCTTTCTTCAGGCAAATACCAAGCAGCGCCCAATGCGCGTCCACGAGGAATAATGGTTACTTTCAACAGCGGATTGGCATGTTCGAGAAGCCAGCTTACAGTAGCATGACCTGCCTCATGATATGCAATGGTTTTCTTTTCGATTACGGAAATGATCTTGTTTTTCCGTTCCAGTCCGCCGATAATACGATCTACCGCATCGAGAAAATCCTGTTTCTGAACGGCTGTTCTGTCTTTGCGGGCTGCGATCAAAGCAGCTTCGTTGCATACATTGGCAATATCAGCCCCCGAAAAACCCGGTGTTTGTTTGGCCAGAAAATCCACGTCCACACTGTCATCCAGTTTAATCGGGCGGATGTGAACCTTGAAAATTTCCTTTCTCTCATTCAGGTCGGGCAGTTCAACGTGAATCTGCCGGTCGAACCTTCCTGCGCGTAGCAGGGCGCGGTCAAGGATATCGGCCCGGTTGGTGGCAGCCAGGATAATCACTCCACTGTTGGTGCCGAAACCATCCATCTCGGTAAGCAACTGGTTCAGTGTATTTTCACGCTCATCATTGGCTCCGAAATTTGGATTTTTCCCCCTGGCACGCCCTATGGCATCGATCTCATCAATAAACACAATACAGGGAGCTTTTTCCTTCGCCTGCCTAAACAGGTCACGCACGCGCGAGGCGCCAACGCCCACGAACATCTCCACAAACTCTGAGCCGCTCATGGAAAAGAAGGGAACATTCGCTTCCCCGGCAACAGCCTTGGCAAGTAGAGTTTTTCCTGTACCCGGAGGACCAATCAGCAAGGCTCCCTTGGGAATTTTGCCTCCCAGATCGGTATATTTCTTTGGATTCTTAAGAAAATCGACTATTTCCTTGATCTCTACTTTGGCCTCCTCAAGACCTGCAACGTCCTTGAAATCAATTTTCGATTGCGTGTCCTTGTCAAATAATATGGCTTTCGATTTGCCTACATTGAAAATATTGCCTGCCCCGCCGGCACCTCCCCCCATTGTACCGCTCATCCTCCTGAAAATAAAAAGCCAAATGGCCACTAACAGAAGAATCGGAAATATCCATCCCAGCAAATCACCAAAAATATCTTTCCGTTTGATTAACTCATAATTGCTGAAATTGGCATCTTTCATCTCCTGGTAAAAGGCGTCTACACTGGGAATGTTACAAACAAACTGAGGCCCGTTCTTGGGAACCGATCTGAAATTGTCGCTGTAGAGATCTTTGTATTGCGGCAAAGACAGGCTATCCTTCTTGATATATATTTCGGCAATTTCGTTATTGACCACCACGATTTTTTCCACTTGGCCCTTCTTCACCTCATCATTCAATAACTTGGGCCACTCAATATCCCTGGGATGCTGTCCTATCCTGAACAATTGAACAGCGAAAAAAGTAATGGCAATAAGAGCATAGAGCCAATAAATGCTGAACCTTGGCTTGCCCCCCTTGCTGCTTCCCGGTGCAGGATTTGGTTTATCTTTTGGTTTCTGATTTTCGATCTGATCTGCCATCCTGATAACTCCTATCGGTCAATAATTATAAATTCTCAATTCTTTTCATTTTGCCGTCGGCCCACAATCCTTCCAGATCATAAAACTCACGGTACTGTTTCTGAAAAATGTGTACCACCACATCCATGTAATCCATCAATATCCACTGGGCATTTTCTGTACCTTCCACATGGTGCGGCTTCAGATCGAGCCTTTTGTGCGTAAATTCGGCAACAGAATCGCTTACTGCCTCGACATGCCGGTTTGAATCAGCATGACAAATAACGAAGTAATCGAATAGCACCCCATCTATTCCTGAAAGATCGATCACCGTGATGTCTTTGCCCTTTTTCTCCTGCATCCCTTCCACGATGGTATCAATAACAGAAACTTCTTTCTTTTTGCCCTTCATTCTTTTAATCCACCTTTCTAACTATTCATCAAATTCTTTGACAAAGTTAAAGATATGTTGCGTAATTTAGGCAAAACACTGACATTATTTCATGCCATTAACAACCATCTTTGTCAGTTTGTTTAAAATTTCAAACTGGTATATCAATCGTTTATGAGCAATCACAGCAATGCAGTGCATATCTTGAAATTTGAGTCACTGGATTCAACCAATAACTATGCCATGAATCTGCTCAAAAAGGGGAAAGCCGGTAACCTGGACTGTATTTGGGCATTGCAGCAAACTTCAGGTAGGGGACAGCGGGGAAATACCTGGCAGAGCGATGCCGGAAAGAACCTGACCTTCTCCCTGATTTACTTTCCTGCCAAACTCGAAGCAACACAAGCCTTTTACCTTTCGATGGCAGTTTCTCTTGCCGCACTCGAATTTATCCGCAAGTATTCACAGACTGTCCTGATTAAATGGCCCAACGATATTTACCTTAAGAACAGAAAAACAGGGGGCATTCTCATTGAAAACACAATTGAAGGTCCATACATCAAGGCGTCGGCGCTTGGAATGGGACTGAATATTAACCAGAAGCATTTTCCCAATGACCTGCCACATGCCACTTCGCTTGCCTCAGCTTATGGGAAAGAACTGGAACTGGAAAAAGCCCTCGATGAAATCAGCGGATTCCTGGTAAAACAACTCAGGCGCATAGACCAGGGGGAGTATGAATCCCTCCGTCATGACTATAAAACCAGCCTGTTGGGCATGGGAGAAAACATGGAATATCGCGATA
>JAKAMP010000499.1 GCA_021812865.1 Bacteroidota bacterium
AGCCTGGTAGTGGTGAATTTTGATTGTGCTTTGTCCACTTCATCCATAATGTCCTTAAGGGTATTGGCTGACTGCGAACCATCGAGCTTGGCAACAAATTCCCCTTTTTTTACAATTGTACCCTCCGGCACCAAATCCTGAATACGGATATCATTAAACCGCAATTCCCTGCTGTTCCTTATTTCGATGGGGCCGGTGATTTCCTGTGAACGTTCGGCCTGCAACTCACCCGTTACAGTTACCATTATCTCGAAAGTTCCCGATTTTGCAGCGGTTTCGATCACAACTTCTTTCTTGCGGCCTGAAGCATTATATACTACAGCGAGTATGATAAAGACCAACACTATGCCTGCAATGATATAAATCCGTTTCTTCATCAGAAATAAATTTTATGGTATAGAAAAGAGAAAATTGTCACTTATAAATGCATTAATAACGTGAAAAGCTTGCGAATATTGCTATTTGCACATACTGTAATCGGCAGGACAAGACATTACCTGCCGATGTTTCTGATTTCACCGAGGAATTTTTCAGCGAGTGCAGCTGCTGCCTGTGCTGTAGGAGCTTCGGTATAGATCCTTATGATGGGTTCAGTATTCGACTTTCGCATATGTACCCATTCTTTTTCAAAATCGATCTTTACACCGTCAAGGGTATTCACTTGGAATGAGGCATAACGCGAGGCCATCTCTTTCAGAATAACATCCGGATTGATGCCTTTGCTGAGTTGTATCTTATTTTTCGACATAAAATAGGCCGGATACTGCCGACGCAATGCCGAACATTTCGTTTTCCGCTCTGCCAGGAGGGAGAGGAAAAGCGCTATCCCCACCAGGGCATCCCTTCCATAGTGAAGCGGAGGATAAATAATGCCGCCATTGCCCTCGCCGCCAATGACAGCCTGGCATTCCTTCATCTTTGCCACCACATTGACCTCGCCAACAGCTGCTGCCTGGTATATTCCACCATGCTTCTCCGTGACATCGCGTAAAGCCCTTGTGGAGGAAAGATTGGAAACAGTGTTGCCCTTTTCCCTCCCGAGAATATAATCTGCTATCGCCACAAGGGTATATTCCTCCCCAAACATGGAACCGTCTTCATTCACAATGGCCAGCCTGTCCACATCGGGATCGACCACGAACCCTACGTCGCAGCCATGCGTACGCACCACTTCTGAAATCTCTGAGAGATGTTCGGGCAATGGTTCCGGGTTATGCGGGAAATGCCCTGAAGGCTCGCAGTACAGCTTAACAACTGCCTTCACCCCCAGTGCATAAAGTAGTTCAGGAACAATAATACCGCCCACTGAATTCACGGCATCGACCGCCACCTTAAAACCGGCATTCTGTATGGCATTGACATTCACTTCCGCCAAATGCAGAATCTTCTCAATATGATAGGGATTGTAATCGTGCGAATCAATGAAATGACCAACTTTTGCGGCCGCGGGGTACTCAATATTCTCCTCTTCGGCCATTTTAAGGATCATCTCACCCTCACGGGCCGAAAGGAACTCCCCACGTTGATTGAGCAGTTTCAGCGCATTCCATTCTCCGGGATTATGGCTCGCGGTAAGGATGATACCTCCATCGGCATGTTCTGCGGTAACGGCCATTTCAACGGTAGGAGTAGTGGCTAGTCCAAGACAAACCACATCGGCGCCCATACCCATAAGGGTTCCGCAAACTAACTGATTGACCATGTCGCCAGTAGTTCTCGCATCCCTTCCTACCACAATGGTAATGGAATCCTTGCCAAGTGATTGCCTGATAAAGAGGGCATATGCCGAAGTAAAACGAACAATATCGATGGGTGTAAGCGAATCGCCGGGCACGCCTCCAACAGTGCCCCTGATTCCAGAGATCGATTTAATGAGTGTCATACATAATGGATAAAAGAAAATCGCTCATAAAAGTAATAGTTAGCCTCGGAATTCTTGTGTTAAAAGCATATTAAAATCAACATTGATAGGTATTTTTTTATTATTGAGTACCTTTGCAAGCTAAGCCGAAAGCAAACAACGGATGATAAACCCAAAGAAGAACAGTACCGGTTCCCGGGAAACACGTAGCGGAAATACCCGAAGCAGAAAACCTGCCGGAAAGGAATTCAAACCTTCAGCAAAATCAGGCGCCGAACCATCCAAGCGTTACAGGGCAAAGGCCGATCATGCCCCGTCTTTTAGGAAAAAAGGACGCTCAGGACCGTATGCCGCCAAGGCTGCTCCTCTGAACCCAGTTAAAAATGACGAGAGCAAGGAGATGAGACTGAACAGGGTTATTGCCAGTCACGGCATATGTTCAAGAAGGGAAGCCGATCAGTTCATTGCCAGTGGACTGGTTACCGTTAACGGAAAGACGGTTACCGAGATGGGAATGAAGGTATTACCGGACGACGATGTACGCTTCAATGGCCAGCGACTGAGGGAAGAACGTAAAGTATACATCCTGCTGAACAAACCCAAGGATTATGTCACCACGTTGGAAGATCCGTTTGCCAAAAGAACTGTGATGGAACTCATCAAGGGCGCCTGCAAGGAAAGGGTTTATCCTGTAGGCCGACTTGACCGCAACACCACCGGCGTACTGCTCATCACAAACGACGGGGACCTGACAAAAAAGCTCACTCATCCCAGCTATCATAAAAAGAAAATATACCATATATTCCTCAACAAGATGATAAAACCGGGCGACATGCGTAAACTCGCCGAAGGAATTGAACTGGAAGACGGCCCCATCAAAGCAGATGAGATTAGCTATGTAGATGAAGACGACAAGAGTCAGGTAGGAGTGGAAATTCATTCGGGCCGTAACAAGATCGTGAGACGAATGTTTGAACACTTGGGGTACACCGTGAAAAGAT
>JAKAMP010000500.1 GCA_021812865.1 Bacteroidota bacterium
CGTTCCCACACCCGGGATCTTCTTGAGCCGGTTGTTGATCTGATCGTCTATGATCCTGCTGATGCCGCTGTAGCTCTCGCTGGCCCTCACTCCGTAAATGACCACCGGCAGCATGCTGCTGTTGATTCGATAAACAATGGGATTCTGAGCCCCATCGGGCAGTCTTCTCTTCACCAGCTCGATCATGTCGCGCACATTGGCCGAAGCATCATTGAGGCTTACATTCCACTGGAACTGAAGCGTGATGAAAGACACATTTTCTTTTGAACGGGATGTGATCTTCTTCAGGTTTGTAGTTCCAGAAAGCACTTCTTCAAGCTTTTTGGTAACCTGTTGTTCCACCTCGTTGGCCGATGCACCCGGGTATACAGTGATCACCGTGAGTGTAGGCATTTCAATGTCGGGCAGTACATCCTTGGGAAGCATGAACAGGCTTATTGTGCCCAGCAGCATAATCCCCAGGAATACCATGGCCGTGAAAACCGGCCTCTTTACGCCTATTTCAGGAAGTTTCATGACCTGGTTCCTCCCTTACTTTTGAACCGTAACTTCTGTGCCGTCTAACAGCTTGCCCTTGCCGGCCAGTACCACCTGATCGCCCGGCTGCAAACCGCTTACGGCCACTTCATCGCCTGCCATGTCCGTTTTTCTTATGCCTACGCGGCTCACCTTGTTGCCATGCAGCACGAAAACATATTCATCACCCGATCCTTCCTGGCGTACAATGCTTCCAAACGGGATAAACACAGCCTTCACCTTCTCCATGGAGACAGAAACATGGGCATACATGCCTGGTTTGAGTATTTCCTGTGGATTACGAAATTCGGCTTTCACCTTGCCGCTATGTGTAACAGTCGAAAGTATGGGATCAATCATCGAAATGTGCGCCTTCATTGATTTCCCGGGCAAGGCATCGCAGTTCACACTGATCTCCTGGCCCTGGTACAGATACACAATATCATTTTCGGGCACATCAAACTCGACTTCGAGTGGATCGGTTTGCACCAATTGAATAATGCCTGAAATGACAGACAAGGAAGAAACATCGACCTGGGGAACCAGCGAGAAATTTTCGCCTTCATGAACCAGGATATCCGCTACTACACCACTGAAAGGCGCCACAACCTGTGTGTTCTTCCGGATCAGGTCCAGCTTGGCTTCCGTTGCTTCAAGCTTTGCCCGGATATGATCAAAATCCATCTGAGTAACGCTTCCTTTCTCCAGCAGACGCTGCATCCGTTCGTAATCCCTCTTCACGGCATCATACTCCACCTGGGCTTGCACGAGCATTTCGCCCGATAATTTGGCCAGCAGGGTTCCTTTCTTCACTGTTTCTCCTTCATGGCAATACATCTCATCCACTTTCCCCGGGAAGGTCGATCCCAGGTTAGCCTGTCGCATAGCCTTAATCGTACCGGCCCACGCCCGTTCTGGAACATACGTACGCAGCGTGGCCACTTCTGTGGTCACTATTACACGACTCTGGGCTGTCTCCTGCACAACTGCCTTTTTTGCACAACCTCCCGCAAGCAGGAGTATCATCATTCCAAGCAAAATTTGTTTCTTCATAAATCCAAATATTTTTCTGTGTTAAACTTTTCTATTGATTCAGTTTTCCTGCAGCTTTCAGGTAATTGCAGTAACTCAGCTTCAGGTCGGCCCGTGCATCGATGGCATCGGACCACGATT
Source organism: Bacteroidota bacterium (assembly GCA_021812865.1). Lineage (GTDB taxonomy): Bacteria > Bacteroidota > Bacteroidia > Bacteroidales > JAAYUG01 > JAKAMP01. The sequence goes on from JAKAMP010000500.1 coordinate 1,690, forward strand.
TTTGCCACTGCGCCTGGGCTTCAAGCACATCGCTGGCTTTCATCATTCCTTCCGCGAACCGGCTCTGCGTGAAGCTCAGGTTTTCCTGTGCCTGCTCCAGGGCTTTGGAGGAGAGCAAAACTTTCTGCCCGGCTTCCTGCAGAAGGAATTTCGACTGGTTCAGCTGCAAACCGATCAACTCGCGAGCTTCCTTGAGTTTCAGCTCGACTGCCTTCTGCTCGTGCTCAGCGGCCTGCATGGTATGCACCCTTTCGCCCCAGTGAAAGATGGGAATGTTGCATACCACTCCAATCATGAAATCACCGCCAAAATCGTTCGAAAATCCCTTATATGGATTGGGATTGCTATACAGGGGACCGCCGGTAAGCGCCAGGTTTGGAAGAAACCTCGAACGCATCAGCTTTACGCCCGAGCGGGCTATGTCTACCGTGCGGGCAAGTTGCTGCAGTTCAGGTCTAGATTCGTCCACTGCACTGTCAATCTGCTCCGAAGTATTAAAAGCAAGATCTGCCGGTAATGTATCAACCGGAAAAACTTTCACGTTCATGGGCATGCCAATGAGCTGGCAGAGCGCCATCTGGGCAAGCGAACTGCCATCGCCGGCTTTCATTACCGCCAGGTCAGCTTCATTCAGCTTTACCTGGCCTTTGAGCAGGTCGTTCTTTGTCACTGAGCCTTCCTGGTAATAATTCCTGAGATTTTCGATAAAATCGCTCACTGCCTTGCGGTATGTCTGAGCCAGCTTCTCTTTTTCCTGCAGGGAAACCACCCGCCAGTAGGCCATTTCCACATCGTACAACAATTCCGATACTTTCTGGTCATACGCGGAGCCGGCCAACTCTTCAGTGTACTTTGCAATTTTATAGGTCTCAAGTATCTTCCCGCCCATGAACAGGGGCTGAGTAAAACCGGCCTGCAGCAGCCATATATTTTTAGAGCCAAACTCCGATTCACTGGCCGGTAGCCAGGAATAGTTCTGAAATACCGGGTTGCCTTTCGAATCCGTGACAGGTTGCCCCGTTGCCGGGTTGATCACCAAAGTGGAAACCGCAACTGCGGGATTGCTCAGGGCTGCCGGGTTTAAATGCCCCTGGTTGTCAAGCGCCGTGTAGGGAATAACGGGTAGAAACTTGTCCTCGTT
>JAKAMP010000501.1 GCA_021812865.1 Bacteroidota bacterium
CAGGGTAGATTTACCGGCTCCATTCGGGGCCACAAGGGCCACTTTATCGCCTTTACTGATGCCGAAGCTTGCATTGTCAAGAAGCAGCTTCCCTGTATAAGATTTGGAGATATTTTCAGCTGAGAGAAGATTCATATTTCGGGAAATATTGGTGAAGCAGGAATCCGGCAGTTCACAACTTCCATCCGCACCCTGCGAAGCAGCAAAGATATCAATTGAAAATGATTTGTCAACCGGGAAATTTCCATGCGGTGCGGGTAATAGCATAGGCATCGTCAAAGATTGATTTCTCGGGAATTTTCCATAGTTTTATGCATCCAAAACACCCAAGGCATGAAAAAGACTTTCCTGATCCTGATGATTGCCGGATGCAGCACAATGGCAGCGCTGGCCCAGTTCCCTGAATTCCGGTATAATGTGATTGGTTACACTTCGGACCGAACCGGGCAGACCTCGCTTACGGATATGAATAAGGACGGGAAGCCCGATTGGGTGGTAGGCTCAGCCGACAGCATCTGGTGGTTCGAGTACCAGTCGCCCACGCATTGGATAAAGCACCTGCTTGGGCTCAATCCGCTTACCGAAGCTGCGGGAATGGCAATCGACGTAGACGGCGATGGTTTACCCGACCAGGTTTCGGGACAGACCTGGTACAAAAATTCGGGAGACCCGGGAAAGCCGTTTGCCAGGTTTCTGAACGGGACGAAAGGATCGTCGGATATGGCTGCAGCCGACATCAACGGGGATGGCAAGATCGACCTAGTGTACATGAACGATGAAGACGGAATCAACTGGTATGATTTTTCAAAATCGCCAGAAAAGAAGTGGAAGGGTACAAAGGTTGGCGAGGGTGTTCGTTTGGGTATTGGTCCCATGGGACTTGGCGACATGGATGACGACGGAGACATTGACATTGTACGGTCCAACAGTTGGTTTGAGAATATTGACAATGGCCGGAAATGGGAAGAGCATAAAGTACTGAAACTTACCAATCTGCAGGGCAAATTCCCCAACTGTACCCTTGCCTGTTTTGCGGATATCAACCAGGATGGAAAACCGGACCTTGTTCAGGCCGATTCCTATGTATCCAATGGCAGGCTGGTGTGGTTGCTCAAACAGGATACCAAAGGATTAACCTGGTTCATGAACAAGGTTGATCTTACTACAAGGCAGGAAATTCATTCGCTTATCGTTGCCGATTTCGACAATGATGGAGATCTGGACATTTTCATTGGAGGCTCCGGCAAGCCTGACGACTTTCATGTACGATCGTTTATTTATGAGAATGTTGACGGCAAGGGCAAAGAGTGGAAAAAACACGAGATATTAACGGACAAGGAGTGTTTTGATGCTCGGGCGGCAGATGTGGACGGGGATGGAGACATTGACATCTGCGGAAAGCCCTGGAATGGAACAGAAAACTATTTTCTGCAGAATATGCTTAAAGAAAACCAGACGAAGCAGAAATAGATGCGCAGGCAAAGAGAATGCTTCAAGGATGGGTATTAGTTCTTATTTCAGCATGTTGTGAAATACCTTTCTGAACTTGTTCACCTTGGGCGCAATTACCAACTGGCAGTATGGCTGTCCGGGATTTTTCGTAAAATAGTCGCGATGATAATCCTCTGCCGGATAGAAGGCATGGAAGGGGACTATTTGTGTAACAATGGGCTTGCTGAAGGCGCCTGACTGATCGAGTTTCTCCCTGTATGAACCGGCCAGTTTCTTCTGGTTCGCGTTATGGTAAAAGATTACCGAGCGGTACTGCGTGCCAATATCATTTCCCTGCCGGTTAAGGGTTGTAGGATCGTGCACTTCCCAGAAGACCTCCAGCAAGTCATCGTAGCTAATCACCGCGGGATTGTATACAATCTGGCAAACTTCGGCGTGTTCAGTCGTTCCCGTGCACACCTCTTCATAGGAAGGATTTTTCACCGTACCGCCCGAATACCCGGGCAATACGGAGATTACGCCCTTCAGTTCGCTGAATACGGCTTCGACGCACCAGAAGCAACCGGCTCCAAAAGTAGCCGTATCGGTTTTATTCAAGAAAATACTTCCGTTCATAGACTCGTTCCTGTTGGATTTAGCGACACCTGAGGCACTTAACCATATCCATCCGGAAAGCAACACCATGGCAAGGATGGAATAACCAATTCTCTTTTTCATAAGTGCCTTGTTTGGCGAATAAACAACAGTAACCGGTAAAAAGTTCGCATAGACTGAGTTAATCTATTGTACCAATAAAAGCAGGTTCTTCAACAAACAAGTTCAAATACAAAAATGAGGAGAAATGAATTTTAATAGATTCAAGCATTTATTTGACTTTCAAATTATTATAAATGGTTATTAAAATAATACTTTCATCCCATTGCTTGATATAAGCAGGGTAAACTTGAAACCACTGTGTGCCTATTCCTGAATTGCATTGACTTTTTGTCAAATACCAGTTCTTCTCTGGCTGAAGCAGATTCATTTTCAGGCTATTGGCTATGGACCTCGGGCGTTGAGGAAGTAGGTGAGCCGAGCCATTGAGTGGAACAAATAAAAAAAGCAGGATCCGATGAGATCCTGCCTTGAGCGGGAAACGGGATTCGAACCCGCGACCCTTAGCTTGGGAAGCTAATGCTCTACCAGCTGAGCTATTCCCGCATTGGAAGAACAGTTTTTCTTCTCCAGAGCCCCTTTGCTTTTGTCTGGTCAATGGAACCCTTTTATGAAGAGAGGTATGAGCCTCTCAGGGGATTTGAACCCCCGACCTGCTGTTTACGAAACAGCTGCTCTAACCAGCTGAGCTAACGAGGCGGTTTGGAAAGGCACAAAA
>JAKAMP010000020.1 GCA_021812865.1 Bacteroidota bacterium
TTTGACGGATTAATTTCTCAAAGCACCTTAAATGAATATAAAAATCCATCCTCACCACTAAAGGCCCTGCAATATCCGAGCGTGGACTGGTTCAAAGAACTGACCCTGCCTTTTTCGCCAACCGTTGATGCCAATTTCAATATTTCCGGAGGGACCAAATTTGTAAAGTATTTCGGAACATTGGGTTTTTACAACGAGAATACCTTTTTTAAAGGATATGTAAATGGCTATGATGATACCCGTTATAAATACGACCGGTTTAACTATCGTACCAATCTCGATTTTAACCTGACACCAACTACAACGCTGTCATTTAATATCGGAGGTGAAACGGGTATAAAAAATCAACCAACAAACTCACCCTGGCGAAGCATGTACACTGCAACGGTGGCTTCCTTTCCCACTTACTATCCGGCATGGTTGCTCGAGGACAAAGTGAATGGCATACCAGACCCCGATTATCCGGATGCCACAGGGGATCGATTGACATTAAACAATTTGAATGTAAATATGCCTAATCCTTATACCCAATTGGCCATGGGGAACTTTAATAAATATCTGAGGTCCAAATTATTTACAGATATATTTTTAGATCAGAAACTCAATTTTATTATCAAGGGTTTATCCTTAAAAGGAAAGGTAGCTTTTAGTACATATTATAATACGAGGACTTTATATACTGATTACACTCGTCCCCAATATAAAATCAACTGGGCAGATGTAGGCAAACCCGGTGTAAACCCATGGTATAGAAACGGCCAGTCGGGTTACTACGTATATAACCTGAACCCTCTGGATATAAATGTGGGAGGATTAGAAGAAGGGTATTATCGCGATCTTTATTACGAGGGTTCTTTAAATTATGCAAATACATTTGGCAGGCATAGAATTACTGCCCTGGCATTAATCAATCGTCAGAAAAATCAGGCCGGAACCGACTTCGCGTTTTTAAATGAAGCACTTGTCGGAAGAGCAACTTATGACTACTCTCATAAGTATCTGGTAGAGGTTAATATCGGATATACCGGGTCAGAACGGTTTGCACCGGGCAATAAATTCGGATTTTTCCCTTCCGGAGCATTTGGATGGGTAGTGTCGGAAGAGCCTTTCTTTAAACAGGGGGTTCCTTTTATAAGTAAATTAAAAATTCGTTATTCCGATGGTCTCGTGGGTAGCGATGCTGCATCGGCACGATGGCTTTTCATGAGTAACTATTACACTGATGGCAACGGATATATACGGGAGGATCCGGCAGCTAACCCCGTTGCCCAGTGGGAAGAGGCCCGGAAAAAAGATATCGGGCTGGAGATTGGATTCCTGAAAAATGATCTGACCATAACCATTGATTTATTCGATGAACATCGTACGCATATGTTGCTGACTCCCACAATTCCCATGATGGTTGGTAATACTTTCAAAGATCAAAACCTTGGATCAATGAAGAAACACGGGTATGATCTTGATATTGAGTATAAGAAATCATTGACAAATGACTTCGGTTTTTTCCTTAAAGGAATTTTTGGGTTTAACGAAAACCGTATTCTCTATAAAGACGATCCAAAATACGCTCCGGAATACGCCAAAGAGCAGGGAAAACCGTTAGGAGGTCAGATCAGAGGAGCTGAACTGATAGGCTCGGGTTATTTCACTTCAGTTGATGACATTCACACCAGTGCAATACCAATACCTGTAAGTGATTTAAATGTAGGTGATTATAAATTTTTAGATTATTTTGCCGATGGCAAAATTTCAATTTTGGACCGTTATCCCATCGCCGGTTCAGACTACCCTCCAATAACCTATTCCTTTGGAGGAGGATGCTCCTATAAAAATTTCGATTTTTCCTTCAACTTCATGGGAAATGCCGGAAAGTATGTCTTCTACAACCTGCCATTTGAGGTTGAGTTCATTAATGGAGCTTACCGTATTCATGCTTCACAGCTAGATTATTGGACACCTACCAATCCCGATGCCAATCATTCAACACTTCACTATATGGGCGATGCCAGTATACTGAATCTCGTATGGGGCGGAGGGGCATCCAATGCCGGAAGCGGATATGAAACGCTCATACAGGATCGTTTTTGGAGAAAGGCCGATTATCTGAGGTTGAAGGAGGTTTATATCGCATATACTTTTAAACCTGAATTTTTGAAAAAGGCAATAGGAATATCTGGTTTATCAGCCTACGTGACCGGGAATAACCTTTGGACATTAACTGATTTGCTTGAAGGTGACCCTGAACGTAAAGACTTTACCCAAGGCTTTTATCCTCAGATGTCAAGCATCAAAATTGGATTGAAAATTGGTTTTTAAACCCCGATTAATTTAGAAAGAGATGAAAAAATACATAAAAATAATAGCCTTTACCGGGATACTTACGATTTTTTTCCCGGCATGTCTGGAGAAATATTTGAATGAAGCGCCTGATGCCGGATTAACTACGGACATAGTGTTCTCGAGATACGATAATATCCTTAAGTTTTTCAATTCGGTTTATAAAGGAGCCAAAAATTACAATATCGAAACTGCACACCCCTTGAATTTCTCTTTACATATGGAGTTTACCTGGGATGGAATGACCGATATGAGTGATAACGGTCGCGTATATGAATCGCAAACTATTAAAGGAGGCCAGATGGGTGGTATAATTAATAAATTTGCCGCTCCAACTTCCGCGAAGGGAATTCCGATTTTATACGCAATGTTTTCGTGTATCCGGGTATGCAATTTAACGCTTAATAATATTAATAAATTGCAGGATGCTCAGCAGGTGGATATTGATGACCTTATCGGACAGGCACATTTTATCCGTGCATATTCACATTTTGCCCTGTTTAGGATATGGGGGCCAATGCCATATATTACCAAAGCATTAATGCCGGGGGACGAGTTTGATATTCCACGGTTAACAAGATATGAAACCTGTATAAAAATTGCCCAGGATTTTGATACTGCCTATGTCTATTTCAAAAAAGCCGGGATTATGCGGCGTGATGTTGATCTACAGCTAAGTAATCCCAAGCAGGCTTATCCTACCGGTGTAGCGGCGCTCGGGATGAAAGCCCGTGCCTTGCTTTATGCTGCAAGCCCTCAAAACAATAAAAACGGGATATCCGACTGGCAGGATGCTGCAAAAGCTTGTTGGACAGCAATAGACGTTGCCAAATATAATGGTTACGCCATGCAAACAGTTGCCAATGCAAACTCTCTGAAGCAAGCTTATAAGAATAATTTTATGAATGTACCCCGGACAAATGAGCAATTGTGGCCATGGTATGCGGGCGCCCCAGGCTATGTCCAATCAATGACCAACGGGGTATTTGCACAACAAGAAAATGCAATATCCGGAGAGGACCCTACGCAGAATTTTGTTGACCGGTTTGAAACCCAATGGGGTGATCCGCTGAACACAGAAGAAGACAGGCTGGCTGCGGTTGCACTTGGACATTACAAAGAGCAGGATCCTTATGCCAACAGGGATCCTCGTTTCACCTGGGGTATAATTTATAACCAAAGTAAAGAGGTTGCAGGATATAGTCCGGCCAATATCTATTATGGGATAATTAATGGAAAACAAATATTCAGTGAGCTATTGAACCCGGCATTTCAGGGCATTACCCACACCGGTTACTATCAGAGAAAGACAATTTACGATGCAAATACAAAAGTACCAACCAGTCATAATCTGACCGATCCGATTATGCGTGTAGCCGAATTGTACCTGAATTATGCCGAAGCTGCAGCACAGGGATATGGAGGTGAAAAAGGCATTGCCCCGGGTGCGGCACTCACGGCAACACAGGCAGTAAATGTGGTAAGAAACAGGGTTGGAATGCCTAATCTTCCTGCCGGTTTGACCCCGGATGTATTTATGGACAGGTTAAAGAATGAACGAATAATTGAGTTGTGTTTTGAGGGTCACTATTACTTTGATATCCGTCGGTGGTTAGATGCACCTGCAGCTTATAATCAGGTTCTTTATGGTATGGACATTGAGAAACTGCCTGCCGGTTATGATGCAAAAATTTATCCTAAAGGATTCAGATACGTTAGGCTTCCTTTATCCGCCGATCGCCAGCCTGCCTGGAAAGATGAGATGTACACCTTCCCGTTTACAACGGAAGACAACTACAAGACGCGTAATTTTACACCTAATCCTATTTGGTAATTCAATAATAAAAATGCTCTCATGAAACTACTAAATAAAGAAATATATTTAATGTGCGGCTTAATCCTCTTTATGCTACTGCTGATCCTGCCGGCCGCAAACCTGAAAGCACAGAACAAGGCTGATGCCAGAAAACAAAAGTCGGTTGTTGTTAATCTTAAAGTGACCAATGAAAAAGGCGAACCATTTCCCGGAGCAGGAATTATTCTGGGTGAAGGATTGGTTCATACCGAAACAGGCGCCACTGGCACTGTCGTTTTGACAATTCACAGCGACAAAGAATATGTCACGATTACATCACCAGGTTACGAGCCTCAGGTTTTGCTGATCAGTGAGTTGACTGGCACTCCTACTGTAAAGATGGTAAAATCGAAGTTGTATATGACTACAGACGATGATGTCAATCTGCCTTATTTGACAATGAAAAAACGATATTTAACAGGAAGCACCAGCGTTTTGGATGGCGTTGCGCTGGACAGGTACCCTTCAACTGACATTCGAAATGCGCTGACAGGCTTAGTTACAGGAATGGAAGTTCGTGAATTAAATGGTTCTCCCGGGTTGAGTGCTGAGGAAAAACTGGGAAAATACGGGGCTTCAGAAAAAGTAGGACTTTACTCCCGTGGAACCAGCCTGATGTACATTATAGATAATGTTCGTATGGATATCACCGAGATGCCTCTCGATCCGGGTGAAATTGAATCTGTGTCTCTTGTCCGGGATATTGTTTCTAAAACGATGTATGGGCCAGCTGCCGCGAATGGAATAGTGTTTATCAAAACAAAAAGAGGTAAGAAAAATGAGAGATTATTCAACGTTAACCTCGAACAGGGAGTAAGTACCATCGACCGTTTACCTGAATGGGTTTCCGGCGCTGATTATGCACGTTTAAATAACCTTGCCAAAACGAATAGCGGAATCACAACAGGTCTCTATTCTGACGATGATATTGCAGCTTATGCCCTTAATGATCCTTATGATATGAATCATCCAAGTGTGAATTACCAGGATCTGCTTCTTAAGAAAACCCGTGCCTTTACCCGCGCGAACGTGTCAACTTCCGGAGGGACCGATGCTATGCAGTACAGCGCCTATATCGGGTACAACGGTGAAGGTGATAATTATAATATGGGTAAAAATGCTGGTTATAAAAGAATTAATGCCCGGTCGAATCTTGACATCAGAATTAATAATTACTTAAAGGTTCAGATGAATTTCTTCGCAGGAATTTCATTATACGATTCTCCAAACTATGGATACGCCAGTACCATAGGTGAAAATGGGACCGAAATGGGATTAACAGAAATGCCCAGTTTGTTGGAAGATATAACAAATATTCCTCCTATTGCATTTCCAATTTATATTAACAACGACCCGTCACTAAAATCACCGTGGTATGGCATCTCTTCATCATATGGGACGAACCCGGTTGGAAACCTGGTTAAAAACGGATACTACAATGAATCGGGACGAAGCGGCGGAATCAGCTCATTGTTTGAGTGGAACATGGGGAACATCCTGCCAGGTCTGAAATCACGTACTTTTGTTGATTTCAACACATTTTATCTCTTACGAATCGGGAAAGCAGAAAATTATACAGCTTACCGTATTGACCCGAGAACCTATGACCCGGCTTTAGGAATCGCATCCCTTACAAAGGCTTGGGATGGTGTTGACGCAACAAGCTATGTCAATTTGCACGACTTTTACTTCCAGAATTATGCTGCCTATGAGAGTTTGAGCTACGACAAAAAGTTCGGATCAAGCTATTTAATGGCATCGGCTACTTACCGGATGTCTTCGATCAAGCGAAATGGCTTCGAGGAACCTCAACGTGAACAGGCTGGAATATTTACAGCTCTCTATTCTTTCAATGATAAGTACATCATTCAGGGTGTTCTTAATTATGGAGGAACAAGCGGTTTGCCTGCCGGACAAGAATATTCACTGTCTCCCTCTGTTGGATTGGGATGGATTGTTTCTGAGGAAAATTTTATGAAGAACCTGACTTTTCTTAATTATATGAAGCTTCGCGGAGAATACGGGAATACCGCAGTTGATGAATTCAGATCGCCCTTCCTTTACAGGGATAGATGGAACATAGAGACATATACTGGTAACCCTGCTAAATTCGGAACATATTATGGCACTACAGGAAACTGGATTGGAGTATATAAACAATCAGCCAACAATTACAGAACATTCCCTAACCGAATCGGAAATCCTGAAATTGAACTTGAACGAAGAAGGGAATTTAATGTAGGAACCGATGCTTTAATGTTGAAAAACAAACTATCTCTCGAGTTCAACTATTACAACATATTACGATACAATGTCATTACAACCAGAAACAATACAACACCGATTATTTCCGGGACTACAAGTACGCTTCCTGCCGTAAACTATAATTCTTATTCGTACAGCGGCGTTGAAATAGGGCTTACTTTTAACAATAAGATTGGTGGCTTGCGGTACACGATAGGGGCAAATGCTTTCACGCAAAAGCCAATAATTGAAAAAATTGATGAACCGAATTACAGGAACGACTATCAAAAAACCGTTGGCGGACCTTCCGATGGCATTCGCGGCTTAAAGTATCTTGGACGTTTTGAAACTGACGCCGAGGCAAATCTTATCCCGCAGTTCGGAGAAGATCTGCATGCCGGCGACCTTAAGTACGAAGATAAAAATAACGATGGAGTGGTTGATGATAACGATGCTCAGTTAATCGGACATACTACACCGAAATTGTATTATGCCCTGAACCTTAATCTGAAGTATAAAAATGTAGAATTGACCGTAATAGGCGCAGGACGTGCATTTTACGATGTAATGCTGAATAATAAGTACTTTACAAATGGTTCAGGCGATAATATCTACTCTAAATTTGTTCTGGAGAATATCGACAAGAACGGAATGGGAGGCGCTTATCCGAAATTAACTTACTATCAGATAACAAATAATTTTAAAACTTCCAATTTCAGGTTGAGTGACGGCGCTTTCTTTAAGATTCAGAATATCGAGTTAGCATATAATCTCCCGGTTCAGAATTTTGAATGGATGAAAGGAATAAGGGGCTTTCGGATTTTCGCACGCGGGGCAAATGTTTTTACTCTCTCGAAAATAAAAGATGTAGAGCCCGAAAATATCAATGCGGGGGTTACCACCTATCCATTAAACAGAACTATTTCCGGTGGAGTTAAATTAACCTTTTAAACATTACTGATATGAAGTACAAATATTTAATAATAGTTTTGATTGCATTACTCTTGGGTTCCTGCAAAAAATTTCTGGAATCTTATCCCAATGGAGACAGGACAAGAGATGATGTATTTAAATATAATGAAATGATCCAGGGGTTGATCGGACGAAGTTACGATTATCTTGGAAGCGATTATAACTCGAAAAACTATAACAGTAACGAAACGGCCTACCTCGAATGTGCCACCGACAATGCTGTAAGACGTTCCACTACCGACGCGGTCGTGAAGTTTGCTAAAGGTGAACTCAATACAGAAAATCAGGCTTTTGTAAGAGATTACTGGACAAGAGATTACAATGCCATATTTTTATTGAACCTATTCTTAAAAGACAATAGGGGGTTAAAATCCAAGGTATTGATTAAACCCGATTTAAATGCGCTGGTTGTACGAAGATTACAGGGCGAGGCATTTGGTTTGCGGGCGTGGGCCGAACGCGACCTGTTGAAAAAGTTCGGAGGGAAGGAGCTTGGTGGTGACCGGTTACTGGGTTTCCCAATTGTGACTGAACCCCTCGACGCATTCAAAGAAATAAATCTCGAGCGAAATACTTACGATGATTGCGTAAAACAGATTATTCAGGATTGTGATTCTGCTCTTAAGTACCTGCCTATTGCTCATCGCGACTATCTATACACCCCGGACTATCTGAGTGATAAGAAGGATTTTCTCGGATCAGTAAACTGGAACAGGGTAGATGGCTTGACAATGTATGCAATTAAGGCAATGACCTATTTAAATTGGGCCAGCAAGCGGTTCAACCCTGCAAACTATCTCTCACGCTGGGATTCTGTTGCAAAATATGCTGCTAAGGTTATGGCGTTCAAGCAGGCTCCACCTCCAAATGGAGATGGCTATGATCCTACAACCCAGGTAGATTTTAACAACATCTACGACAAGAGTATTATCTGGTCATCGCGGGTTATAGAGAATAACATTGAAATGGAACAGATCTTTTTCCCTGCATCAGCAAATGGGTACGGATTCGCTCCTTATGGCGATATCGGTGCAACACGTGAATTTGTTGATGCATTTGGCGACAGAAACGGTTATCCGATCAGTTTGAGTAGTGTTTACGATGCAAGTAAACCGTTTGACAACCGCGACCCGCGTTTCTACGCTGTTATAAACTATAACACCAGGACCTATACTCCTGTCGATGCCAACGCTCCGATTTATACCTTTGAAACATGGGAGCCCGATGCTCAGGGAATAAACGGAGGGAAAGACCGGGCCGGTGTAGGCAACAATGTCCGTACTAATATTTACATCAAAAAATTCTGCTACGGTATCAACTGGAAAAAATCCAACTTCCCAAAGAAACCTCGTTGCAGGTTCAATATTCGGTACGCTCACATGGCACTGGCATTTGCCGAGGCAGCCAATCAAATTGTAGGTCCGAGCGGTACTCTTTACGGATATTCCCCAAAGGCTGTTATTGGAACATTGCGCTCAAGGAATACTTACGAAAATAAACCGGGAATACCTGCCGCTGATCCATATTTGAACAGTGTTGCTTCTGCAGGAAAGGATGCGTTTTATGAGCTGATAAAAAATGAGCGACGCATTGAGCTTTGTTTTGAGGGTGAACGATTCCAGGATATGGCACGCTGGACGAACGATGCGGAATTTGATGCGTTATATAATAAGCCTGTTCATGGGATAAAAGCTGTAAAAAACGGAGCAACTTTTATTTATGATCTTACATGGGAAGTTGAAAATCGTGCTTACAATTCAGCCTATATGCCGATTCCTTACGACGATATCCTTCGTATGAATAAGTTGGTTCAGAATGAAGGCTGGGATAAATGGAAATAATAATAAATAAACAGTTATGAAACGAACAAATTTCCAAAACACAAGAACGGATATAAATATCGCTTGCGGGTCCAATCCCGTTGTTAAGAAAAAACATTTACGGATGAAAAAGATATTAGTATTTCTATTATTAGCTGTAGCATTTACCTCATGCTACAAAGATTATATCGTCGATTTTGATTACAATGCCATCTATATTCCCCTGCAAACGGATGTTCGTACTTTCGTTGTCGGAGAAGGAATGAAATTTGACTTTGGTGTTGAAATAGGCGGTATCAGGGATAACGCCAGAGACAGGATCATAACATATCAGATAGATAATAGCCTGATTACTCCTGCAATCCTGGCTAAAATCAAAGGAGGTCCTGCTTACATGAGCTCGGCTAGTGCAGAAGTGACAACACTTCTTCCATTACCGGCAAACTACTATACTTTAAGCAATGCGACACAGTTTGTAATTAAAAAAGGAGAGCATCAGGGCAAGGTAACTGTCAGACCTGACTCAGTAAGTTTTCTTTCTGATCCGGCCACAATCATCCCCAACTATGCACTTGGAATCAGGATCATTACGGCTGATGCTGATTCAATACTGGAAAATAGTAGAACAGAGGTAATTGGGGTTAAATTTGAGAATATGCTCTTCGGAAACTACTGGCATGGGGGATCAGCCCTGGTCAACAGACCTGCCAAGAGCGACACAACCTTTACCTATTATACTACAATTCCAGTTTCTGAGGCAAAGATATGGATGCTTAAAACCGCTGGTCCGAATACCCTTTACGCCACCGGATACTTTGATCAGGTAACCGGCAAAAATGAAATGCTGCTGGCCCTTAATGGCACAGACATTACTATCGGTTCAGTAGCAGGATCGACCTGGCCAATAGCAGCGGAGGGGACAAGCGAATTCAACAGAGCTAAACTGTTACAGAACAGAAAGATTGTTCTTAAGTACCGCTATACCAACACTGTTAACGGTTATACCTACCACTGTACTGATACTTTAACTTTCCGTAACAGGATGCGTGATGGTGTAAACGAATGGCAAGACGAAAATCCGGCTAATTATTGAATCTGATATCTGTTTCGGTCAAGTGAAAGATTTCAATTATACGAGTCTGCCCACGCTTGCCGCAATTACCAACTCACCGCTTCCGGGGAAAAAGATTGACGGGGTGAATATTTTACCGCTTTTGCTGGGTAGCGAAAAGGCCAACCCGCGCGAGACCTTCCTGTATTATTACCGGAAGACCACTATTATGAATTTGGACCCCCACACTGGGCCATGCCAAGCTATGGCATTCGTACGTATCGGTATAAGCTGATTTATTATTACACAATAAATGAGTGGGAACTTTTCGACCTGCAAAAAGATCCTGATGAAATGGAGAACCTTTTTATAATGGAAGGGATGGAGGTAAAACCGAAGATGTGTTCAAAGGCCTTTTGCCCCAGTTAACTAAAACATCAGGGCTGCCTGCACAAAAAACTGGAAGGACTTCGTGTAAAATATATAGATACGGATGAAGTTACACGGTCGTTTTTACCCAAAAAGTAGAATTAATAAAAATGCTCAAATATTTTTAACTGAGTTGTATCTGTCTTTAATCTTTAAATTAAATCAGTAATTCGGAAAATTCAATAACTGGTAATTTATCATTTTATAAAAAAATCAAGATCATGATTAAAAACGAAATTAGTCCAATATCCCCTCTCAATCCCCGAAGGGAATTTATTAAAAATGTTGGTTTTCTTGCTACCGGGATTATGGTTGTACCGCGCCATGTATTAGGAGGCAAAGGATTTTTAGCTCCCAGCGACCAGCTTGTTATTGCCGGGGTTGGGGTTGGTGGCAAGGGAAGTAGTGATATTGCCAATTTCTACAAAAGCGGTAAGGCGGCTATTGGTTACCTCTGTGATGTAGATGAAAGGCGTGCAGCTAATTCCGTTAAAAAGTTTCCCCAAGCCAAATACTACAAAGACTGGCGTGAACTTTTTGCTAAAGAATCGAAGAGTTTTGATGCTGTATCCGTATCAACCCCGGATCACAATCATGCCATTATTGCCCTTTCAGCCATGCAGTTGGGTAAACATGTGTATGTTCAAAAACCCCTTACGCATGATATTTATGAGGCACGTAAATTAACGGAAGCCGCTAAACGGTATAAAGTGGTAACACAAATGGGAAACCAGGGAGCTTCCGGCGATGGCGTAAGGCAATTACAAGAATGGTATAACGCAGGGGTAATTGGCGATGTACATACAGTTTATTGCTGGACTGACCGGCCGTATTGGCCCCAGGGAATTCCCTGGTCTTCGGCAAAAGCAGATATCCCCAAAGAGTTAGACTGGGATCTTTGGCTGGGTACAGCCCCATATAAAGAATATGTAGAAAAATTGATCCCCTTTAACTGGCGTGGCTGGTGGGATTATGGTACCGGGGCACTTGGTGATATGGGCTGTCACCTAGTAGAAGCCCCATTCCGTGTATTAGAATTGAAATATCCGACAGATGTGGAATGTAGCGTGGGAAGTGTTTATGTAGATCAGATGAAACGGGGCTATTTCCCTGATAGTTGCCCTCCATCAAGCCACGTGATTATGACTTTCCCTGCGAATCAGAAGAAACCCCCGATAAAATTGCATTGGATGGATGGCGGTATTCAGCCTGAACGTCCGGATGAGTTAGGCCCGAATGAAATGATTGGTGCTAATGGCGTTGTATTTATTGGTACAAAGGGTAAAATGATGTGCAAAACGTATGGCAAGGATCCGAAGCTGTTACCTTTATCCCGTAATAATGAAGTGAAAATAGAACATACCATCCCGTTAGTCCCTGGTGGAGAAACAGGACATTACACAGAATGGGTAGAAGCTTCCATTGCCGGATTTGGTAAAAAAGAACTTAGTTCAGATTTTGCAAAGTCAGGTCCGTTAACAGAAACTGTATTAATGGGTAACCTTGCAATCAGAAGTTATAATATACAGAAGCCAAAGAAAGATGGCAAGGGGATGGATTATCCGGGACGTTATATCAAAATGTTATGGGACGGGGCCAATATGAAGATCACTAACTTCGATGAGGCCAACCAATTTGTAAGGCGGCAGTATCGTAATGGCTGGAATTTGGACATATAGTCTCATTAGTGTCCACTAAAAATTAAAGC
>JAKAMP010000502.1 GCA_021812865.1 Bacteroidota bacterium
CGCATCGACCTCATCCAGGAACTTCTGTGCATGGGCATAATCATTGGTCACAATGGATTCCGAATGTTTCGTTCCATACCGGTGAATATGGTCAATGGCCTCATCCACCGAACCCACCACTTTGACCGATAGGATCAAGTCGAGGTACTCCGTTCCCCAGTCTTCCTCAGTGGCCGCCTTCGCATAAGGCAGTGCAGCAGTGACCTGTTCGTCTCCCCTGATCTCCACTCCGGCCTCATGCAGTTGTTTTCCGACCAGAGGCAAAAAGCGTGCAGCAACCGATTGATGGATCAACAGGCTCTCAGCCGCATTGCATACGCCCGGACGCTGCGTTTTAGCATTCATGATGATGGGCAGGGCCATATCGAAATCGGCAGCCTCATCCACATAGATATGACAATTTCCAACCCCTGTTTCGATTACCGGCACGGTACTGTTCTCGACCACCGTACGAATAAGGGACGCCCCTCCCCGGGGTATCAACACGTCCAGCAGACCATTCATTTTCATCATGGCCACTGCGCTCTCCCGGCTGGTATCTTCCACCAGTTGAACGCCTTCTGCAGGCAGACCACAGGAAACCAGGGATTTCTGAAGAATTTCCAGTATGGCCTTATTGGTATGAATGGCCTCCTTCCCTCCCCTGAGCAGGGCAGCATTGCCGGTCTTCAGGCATAAACCGAAAACATCGGCAGTGACATTGGGACGGGATTCATAGATGATTCCGATCACCCCAAGGGGCACCCTTCTCTGCCCGATCTGTAACCCATTGGGTCTTTTTTTCATCCACAGCGTTTCACCAACCGGGTCTTCCAGGGTAGCTATGGCCAGTAATCCCTCTGCCATGGATTTGATTTTAGCCTGGTTCAGGGTAAGCCTCTCCACAAAGGCTCCTTTCAGCCCGCTTTCTTCTGCCTGTTTCAGATCCAACCGGTTTGCGGCCAGGATCATTTCCGGTTGTCCGGTCAGTAGGGTTGCAGCGGTTGTCAATGCCCTGTTTTTCAGATCACTGGATGCCCTTTCCAGTATCCGTGAAGCCTTCCTGGCTTCCATTCCCTTGTGATTAAGCTCTTCCATATGTTATGCCTTCATTTCCGTATACGCGCTAAAAGAAAACAGGGTGCCCACTTCTTCACCCCGCAGAATATCATGTATTACCGTAGGATTTGTACTGTTGGCAATGACCATGTCGATGCCCGATTCCATGCATATCTTGGCGGCCGAAATCTTGGTAGCCATGCCCCCGGTCGAAAAGGAACTTCCCTCTCCAGATGCCAGGGCTTCCACCTCTGGGGTGATGTCATCCACCTCGTGAATGATCTTTGCATACGGATATTTCCTGGGGTCAGCCGAAAACAACCCGTCAATATCGGAAAGCAGAACCAGCAGGTCGGCATCAACAAGATCGGCCACATAGGCGGAGAGGGTGTCATTGTCGCCGAATTCTATTTCTTCCGTGGCCACGGTGTCGTTTTCATTGATAATGGGAATGACATGCATGCCAATGATGGCCAGCAGGGCATCCTTGGCGGTCTTTCTCCTGTCGGAAAGGGTGATGGCATCCTTAGTGATCAGCACCTGGGCAACCAGCTGGCTATGCTCATCAAAAAATTTCTGGTAGATCCTAATCAGTTCAGCCTGGCCCAGCGCTGCCATGGCCTGCTTGTCCACCACATTCTCGGGCTTCTTTTCCAGCCCCAGCCTGCCCGAACCTACGGCCACGGCGCCGGATGAAACCAGAATAACCTGCTTCCCGGCCGACTGGACCTCGTACAACACCTTCACCAGCTTCTCTATCCTCTGGAAATTAAGCTTGCCGTTGGAAAAGGTAAGGGATGAAGTGCCTATTTTGATGACAATTCTCTGCTTGTTATATAGTTTCTTCCTTGCTTTCATGCCTGGTTTTCCGTCATAAAATCATTCACATTTTTGGGATATTTCATTTCCCTTGCCGACAATGAAACCTCAGCATCTTTATACATTTCTGCAGCCTGGATAACCCCTTCTTCATCGCTCTCGGTCACTTCGCCGGTCTTGCCGTTCAGGATGGTATACTGTCCCTCATGGCCTGTCTTCACCACGATCATCTGGGCGCCGGTAAGTTTTGCCACATTGAGTGCAAGGGGATAATTATCGCCCAGCACGATATCCTCCAGCGAAACACTGTCGTTCTCATTGATCACAGGAATGATATAGTGTTGCATGAGTTTATCGAGGGTATTCGTTGCATTGGATCTTCGCTTGGGCACTACGAAATCGTCGTTGATTAGCAAGACCTGGGCAACGAGCTGCTTGAACTCATCAAACGCATGCTGGTAAACGCGGATCAATTCCGCCATTCCAATGGCGGCAGCGGCCTGCTTTGCTGTATGACTTTCAGGCAATGCGGAAAGACCCTGTCGAGCCGAACCCAGCACGATGGCTCCCGAAGAAACAATGATCACCTTATGATCTGCATTGATAATCTGTGTGCATAGCATGGCCAGCCTGCCTACCTTCCTGAGATCGACCAGGTTATTCTCACCCAAAAGGGTGGCTATTTCTATTCTAAATACTGCTTTGATCATGGAAAATGCGGTTGCTATAAAACGGCTTCCTGTAACAGGTTGCGGTAAGCCTCCTCCACCCGCTCATAGCGGAATTGCTTCATGGCGCCTGCCATCTTTTGCCTTATCTCTTCATTGCAGAGATTCCCGATACTTCCTTCGTGGGTATGATGAATTTCTTTTGCATAGGCAAATTTGCCCCTGGCAATCGATTTGCCTACCGCTTTGTAGGCATCCCTGAAGGGCATTCCTTCAAGAACCA
>JAKAMP010000503.1 GCA_021812865.1 Bacteroidota bacterium
CCGGCATCAACTGCGGCTTTATAGGGCTTGAGATAATAGTTGTACATGGTCAGCCGGCTCATGTCAACGGTATTGTAATCTCTGCCTGCCTCAGCAGCGCCATACAGGGCAAAGTGCTTCACACAGGCCATGATGGTGTTGTCTTTGGACAAGTCGTCACCCTGGAATCCTTTTACCAGCGCAGCAGCAAACAGCGACCCCAGGTAAGGGTCCTCACCCGAACTTTCGGCAATCCTTCCCCAGCGTGGATCCCTTGCCAGGTCTACCATAGGCGCATAGGTCCAGCAGATACCGTTGGCGCTTGCTTCAATGGCGGCTATCCTGGCCGACTGTTCTGCAAGTTGCGGTTCCCAGGTACACGACAGTCCGATAGGAACCGGGAATACAGTTCGGTGCCCATGGATCACATCCACCCCGATCAGCAGCGGAATATGCAGACGCGACTGGTTTACCGCTACTTCCTGGATATGCTTCACACTCTGAAATGTAAATCCCCCAGTAGCGCCTACCATACCTTTGATAATGAGCGAATCCATTCCGTTTCTTCCACTGGCTATGCCTCCTCCACCCGAGGTGAGGTTCAGTTGCCCGATTTTTTCTTCCAGCGTCATCTTTTTCATCAGGCTACTAATGAAGGCATTCATCTTTGCATCTGCACTGATCTTTTGTGCCACTGCCTGGTGCGTAAAAACCAGCAGCATTAGGCAGACTAAAGTCAAAGCCACCTGTCTTAAATATCTCTTTTTCATGCTGATTATGGGTTTTTGATTTTCTTTTTAACGAAAGTACTCTCGCAAGATATTCAGTCTTTTCATTTTTTCAAATAAAACTGAACCTGCTGAATGATGACACATCCTGCAGGTTCAGTAACTGCTCTCCAATTTAGAAAAAAACTATAATATTTGCCGTTCTATAGAGTCTGAACATTGTTTAGTTTTGGGTTTTGGCAAGCCATTTATAGTGTTCAGTCCTGCTGTCGCTGATCTTACCGCTCCAGTTCAGACCAAATCCGAAATCATACGAATTGCCTTCGCTGTCAATAAAACATTTCATATCGTGCGGCACATCTTCGCATTGTTCTTCCACTGTTTTCATATCGGCAGGCATCTGCATTGGCAGTAAAGCCGAAGGTTCGGATACACCTGTAGCTATGTCCATCAGGGCCTGGTCCTGCACGCCAAAATGAATCAGGATACCGTCTATAGATTTTTCAAACTCACTGAATACCATTGGATTGGATGTGTTGATGACCACAATTACCGGCTTTTCTTTCATCGCTTTCCGGGTATCGAGGATCAGTTTCAGATCGGCTGTGTTGGAGGCTGTAGTGGTTTTATTCCTATACGTACGGTTTAAAAAATCCCTTTTATCGCCTGCTATACTCGGGTCTCTGGCATAAACAGCTTTATAGGGAAGGTATTGCAGAGTCATAGGGAAATAGCCGTTACCTCCTTTTTTCAGGTCTTCCTTATTGTAACCGGGTCCCGGGTTCGGACTGTTCACAAATACAAGGGCTGCATCAGCCTCAGCCGGATTATCAGTCACTTCAAAATACTTCTTTGCAATATTCATATTCACCGGGTATTCCCACCTGGGCTGGGTTACATTGCCAAACCAGTCGCGTCCTCCGGGAACAAGCCGCTTGGGAATGTAAACTTTTTTCCCCTTTTGTAAGGGCAGAACATGGTTGTGGTTTTTCAGCATGACAACAGATTTCAACTGTGCATGGTAACCGGCAGCCATAAAAGCGGGATTGCCTACCACTTTTTTTGTATTCTCCACTGAAAGGTAGGGATTCTCGAACAGTCCCACCCGTAATATATTTCTGAGCAATCTCACTGCCGACTCCTCAAAACGCTTCCTCATAAATGCTTCGCCATGCTCTTTCACACCCAGCTCGTAAGCTTCCAGAACAGGTTTGGAATCGTTGTTCCCGCCAAACTGGTCAACCCCTGCCATGAGTATCATATAATGCCTTTCGGCAACCGATTTATCCTCCACACCCCAGGGCTTTCCCCCGATGAAGTTGTCCATCTCAGGCGCATCGGCTGTGATGCCCCAATCGGTGCAAACTACTCCATCGTACTTGTTTTTGCCACGCAGCAAGGTGTCTATGATATAACTGCTGTATGAATTACCGACATTCTGCCCACTGGGATCCTGGTTGTATGAAATAGTGTAATACGGCATTACTGCCGATGCCTCACCGGTGGGCCCTTTAAGTTTGAATGCGCCTTCCACAAAGGGAATCATGTGTTCGGCAAAGTTATGTCCCGGGTAAACGGCGAATTTGCCAAAGGCAAAATGGGCATCCCTGCCGCCTTCACCGGCGCCTCCTCCAGGCCAGTGCTTCACCATAGCATTTACGCTGGTGTATCCCCAGCCTCCGGCAATCGCCGTTGAATCGGACGAAGTCTGAAAGCCATCTACATAAGCCCTTGCCATGTCGGTTGCCAGTTTCGGATCTTCGCCGAATGTCCCGTTGAAACGGTTCCATCGGGGATCGGTTGCAATATCGATCTGTGGGGAAAGGGCAGTGGTAATACCCAGTCCACGGTATTCCTGTGCGGCAATATGCCCGAATTCCTTCGTTACAGAGGGATCAAAGGTCGCTGCCAGTCCCAGGCTACCGGGCCACATGGAAATTTTTCCGCCCCCGCCGGCATTGTACTCCGCATTGGCTACAGTCTGGTGCCTTGGATCTGAACTGGTATTGATGGGAATACCGACGCCGATCTTCTCAACCAGGGCCTGCGCATTGTTGTTCCACTCGGCCGCCACCTCCGGGTTCACGCGCTGGCTGAGG
>JAKAMP010000021.1 GCA_021812865.1 Bacteroidota bacterium
ATTAGTCCTGAGCGGGATTACCGGCCGAAATGACATCGAACAGTTTCCCTACCAGCCTCATTATATATTGAATGGGGTGATTGACCTGGTACAATAAGCCTTTATGGAGAACAGCCAGTCATTGAAATCCGAACGCAAGGAAGTGGCCCGTTTCATGCGGAGGCTTTACCGCATGGGATTGACAACAGTTTCGGGCGGAAATATCAGCCTGAAAATCCAGCCAGATATCATGTTGATTACCGTTTCTGGAACCGATAAGGGCCGGTTGAAATGGAAAGACGTTGGGGTAATGAGGCTGAATGGGGACAATATTACACCTGAGCTCAAACCATCTATAGAATTTGCCATGCACTTGGCCATATACAAGCGAAAAAACGCTATATCAGCCATCGTCCATGCTCATCCTGTATTCGCCTCGTCCTTCACAGCCATGAAAAACAAAATTAGGACTGACCTCACAGCAGAAGCATGGACCCTGCTGCATGAGCCCCTTCTGGCGCCATTCAGGGTCATGGGAAGTATTGCCCTTGCCGAACAGGTGGCTGAAAAATCACTTGAATCGAATGTTCTGCTTCTTGAAAATCATGGTGTGCTCACTATGGGAAGCAGCCTGCTACAGGCATTCGACCGCATGGAAGTGCTGGAGAATGCAGCCAGAATGACCGTCATTACCTCATTGATGGGGAAGAAAAAGCGCTTGTCATCGAAGCAAAAAGCTGAAATCAAAAAAATCTTCTCATGATCAGGGGTGTGCTATTCGATATGGATGGTGTACTGGTTGACTCGGAGGCATTCATATGCAGGGCTGCCATCATGATGTTCGGCGAACTGGGCGTGAAGGTTCAGGAAACCGACTTCCTGCCATTTGTGGGTATGGGTGAAAACCGGTATATCGGAGGAGTAGCTGAAAAATATGGGGTGAAGCTGGAAATTGAACAGTCCAAGGCCCGCACATATGCCATTTACGAGACGATTGCTTATAACCAGCTGAAGGCACTCCCGGGCGTGCATGAATTTGTGCAAGAGTGCAGGGAAAGAGGACTGAAACTGGCTTTGGCCACCAGTGCCGACAAAGTAAAACTGGAAGTCAACCTGAAGGAAATAGGTTTGCCGGAAAAGACCTTCCAGGCGATTATACAGGGACTGGATGTTCAGCGAAAGAAACCATTTCCCGACATCTATCTCAAAGCTGCAGAAGCGCTGGGCCTGTCTCCCTCGGAGTGTCTGGTGATTGAAGATGCTGTTAGCGGTGTAAAGTCAGCCCGTTCGGCCGGATGCAGGTGCCTGGCCCTGACCACCTCATTCACAGCCGGTGATCTTTCAGAAGCGGACTGGATATGCAGCAATCTGGGGGATGTTCCCGGCGAAGCCTTGAACTGGTAAACCAAAATGAATCGCTCCATGGAATACAGAAAACTTGGAAAATCGGATGTTGAGGTCTCCGTGCTTGCCTTCGGAGCCTGGGCCATTGGCGGATGGATGTGGGGTGGTGCGGATTCCAGGCAGGCCGTGCATGCCATCGAAGCTGCCATTGATCTTGGGATGACCAGCATTGACACTGCTCCTGTATACGGATTCGGACTGAGTGAGGAACTCGTAGGAAAAGCCATTCGCGGGAAACGGGAAAAGGTTCAGTTGCTCACCAAGTTCGGTATGCTCTGGAACGAAAAAAAAGGCAAATTCTTCTTTGCCAGTGTTGACAACAGCGGGAAAAACATCGATATCTACCGGTATGCATCCAGAGAAAGGGTGATCAGCGATTGTGACGAAAGTCTGCGGCGCATGGGCACTGATTACATCGACCTCTTCCAGATACACTGGCCCGACCCCACCACCCCCGTAGACGAAACCATGGAAGCGCTTGCCTTTCTTCAGCAAAAAGGCAAGATCAGGGCTGGAGGCGTGTGCAACTATTCACGGGATCTCCTGGCCGAAGCGGGAAATTCTTATCACCTGGCCTCAAACCAGGTTCCTTACAGCATGGTGAACAGGCAAATTGAAAAAGATGTGGTACCTTACTGCATGGAAAACAATATTGGAATCCTGGCTTACAGTCCACTTCAGAGAGGTCTGCTGACCGGCAAAATCCGCTCCGGGCATCCTTTCAATGAGGGTGACAGCCGGCCGGGTACACCGTATTATAAAGAACCAAATTTATCGAATATCCTGCATTTCCTGGAGACTATTAAGCCTGTGGCTGAAAGAAACCACCTTACGCTCGCTCAGCTGATACTGAACTGGACCATTCACCAGCCAGGCATCACCTGTGCGCTGGCAGGGGCACGCAGCCCCGAACAGGTGAAGGAGAACATCAAAGCTGCAGATGCGCGGATAAGTGAAGAGGATTTTCAATTCATCCACAGCGAACTGAACAAACTGACCATTGATCCATCGATTTAAACCTACCACATGAAGAATTTCCTTTCCACCCTCCCATCGCCTGATGACTTATCCCGATTGACAGGTAATTCTGAATTCCCTGAATACCGGGAGGCGAACGGACATATTCATACCCCGTTTTCATTCAGCGCCTTTCCGGATATCGAATCTGTATTCCGGTTGGCAAAGGAGGAAAACATTGTCTCCCTGGGCATCAATGATTTTTTTGTTGCGGATGGCTATACGGCCTTCCATAAACAAAGCGTAAAAAACAAGGTTTTCCCGCTCTTCAACATCGAATTCATAGGACTGATGAAAGAAGAGCAGAAGAATGGAATGAGGATCAATGATCCCAATAACCCTGGAAGAATATATTTCAGTGGCAAAGCCTTAGACTTCCCGTTCCACCTGGGATTGTTCAATCGAATTAAACTCCGCAGAATAAAGAAAAACAGCCAGGAGCAGATCAGGCAAATGATACAAAAGGTCAACCAGTTGCTATCCTTTGTCAATGCTCCATTCAGATTGGATTACGAAGCAATCAGAAAGCATTATGCACACAAGCTGGTGAGGGAAAGGCATATAGCAAAAGCATTGCGAATCAAGGTGCAGGATTACTACAGGCATCCCGATCTGCAGGTTAAAGCGTTGCGTCAACTTTATGGAGGTAAGGAGCCAAAGTCAGTTTCTTCCAACGCGGCAGCAACGGAAAACGAAATACGGTCAAACCTTCTGAAGGCCGGAGGTGCGGCTTTTGTGGAAGAAGACAGTAGCGGGTTCCTGTCCCTTGAAGAGATTATCAGGATGATCAGCAATGCGGGCGGAGTGCCCTGTTATCCGGTTTTACTGGACGATGCTGCCGGTCAGATTACGGAATTTGAAGCCGATGCTGAAAAATTATACCATGCCCTCTCCTATTACGGCATAGGATGCATCGAGCTGATTCCTCAGCGAAATAATTTTGACATCCTGAAACGATATGTTGAATTCTTCGACGAAAAAGGGTTCATCATCACCTTCGGGACTGAACATAATTCACCTGACATGATACCGCTTACTCCCAGTGCAAGAGGGGGAAAAGACCTCGAATCATACCTGAAACGAACAGCATGGAAGGGAACATGCATACTGGCGGCACACCAGTACCTGAGATCAAAGGGCATGCCGGGGATTACCGGTGTGGATGGACGCGTCATTATGGAATACCTGCCACAGCATGCCCTTCTCGGAAAGCAAGTGATTGAATATTACTTAAATCATTTTACCCATGAAGCCTGAAATAGCCCGGTTCATTGAATTGTCGCAGGAATATGGCCGTAACAAACAGTACGTCATTGGAGGAGGTGGAAACACTTCCTATAAGGATGCGTCTACCCTCTGGATCAAAGCAAGCGGCGCCACCCTTGCCGAAATGACCGAAGAAGGACTGGCAGAACTGAGCCGCGAAAGGCTACGTACGCTTGCGACCAGGATATATAGCGAAGATCCTATGAAGCGTGAAGCAGAAGTAAAATCCGATCTCTACCGGAGCCTTGTCAACCCAGAAACGCCCATTCGCCCCTCAGTTGAAACCTCACTGCATGAACTGATCCCCTATTCCTTTGTTGTGCACCTGCACCCAGCCCTGGTAAACGGGGTGTTATGCTCAAGAAATGCCAAATCAACCATACAGAAATTGTTTGGCGAGACGGTTCTCTTCGTCCCTTATACAGATCCTGGCTATACGCTGTTCAAAAAAATGGAAAGCGAAATCGCCCATTATACAGAACATCACGGGAAGGCGCCCCAGGTTATTTTCCTCGAAAATCATGGCGTATTTGCCGGAGCCGATACTGCGGAAGAGATCAGGCATATTTACGCAGATATTGAACAGAAAATATCCGGATCAGTGCCTTCCGTTCCCGATATGCAAACTATCCCGGACCATTCCCTGTTGCATGAAATACTGCCGGGCATGCGCATGATGCTTTCAGGTAATCATGCGGCAATCATCAGGCACAGGCACAACACCCTTATAGCAAAATATTACGGCAGCCAGCAGGATTTTCACCGGATTTCCATTCCCCTGACCCCTGATATCATTGTATACTGTAAGGCCAAGTATCTTTACATTGAGCATTCTGATTCGGTTGTTCATACCCTGGATTCCCTAAGGATGCAGTTGGAAAGGTTCAGGAAAGAATATGGTTTCGATCCGAAGATCATCGTGATACGGGGCATGGGTGTTTTTGCCGTGGAAGAATCCGTTGCAGCCGCCGATACCGTTCTCGACGTATATGAGGATATGATAAAGGTCACGGAGTATGCTTCATCCTTTGGGGGCACCAAACCCCTCAACCCCGACCAGGTGCAGTTTATTGATCAGTGGGAAGTTGAATTGTACCGGAGGAAAGTTGCGTTTGAATCCTCTGCACAATACGGGCTGGAGCAGAAAATTGCCATTGTGACAGGCGGTGCACAGGGATTCGGAGCCGGAATTGCGGAAGGTCTGTTTGCCGCTAGGATGAATGTCGTGATTTCGGATATCAACGAGACTGCTGGAAGGAAACTTGCTTCCAGGCTCAATACAGGGAAACACTCCAACCAGGCTGCGTTCATCCGGGCGGATGTATCCGATGCTGTATCGGTTGAAAACCTTGTCAGCAGGACGATCGAGCTGTTCGGCGGACTGGACATCATGATCAGCAATGCCGGGATACTTAAAGCGGGTGGATTAGACGAAATGCAACCTGAAGATTTTGCCAGGGTAACAAATATCAACTATACCGGGTACTTCAATTGCGTGAAGTTCTCTTCTGAGGCGATGAAAAGGCAGAACGCAGAAAAGCCGGACTATTTCAGCGATATCATCCAGATCAATTCCAAGTCGGGATTGCGCGGCAGCAATCGCAACTTTGCCTATGCAGGGGCAAAATTCGGAGGGATAGGCCTTACCCAGTCGTTTGCCCTGGAACTGGCGCCTCACCGTATCAAAGTCAATGCAGTCTGTCCCGGCAATTTCTATGAAGGGCCCCTGTGGTCAGACCCGGTAAACGGATTATTCGTGCAATACCTGAAAACCGGGAAGGTGCCCGGGGCCAGGAATATCGACGAAGTAAGGCAGTTCTATGAGAACCAGGTACCCCTGAAAAGAGGCTGCCGTGTGGAAGACCTGCTGAAAGCCATCTTCTATATTATAGGGCAGGAATATGAAACCGGGCAGGCCGTTCCGGTTACAGGTGGACAGGTGATGCTCTCATGATTTTTTTTTCAAACATAAAACTTAATGAGATGAAAGGTGAACTCGTAAACATGATCCAGG
The DNA here is from genome assembly GCA_021812865.1 of Bacteroidota bacterium. Taxonomy (GTDB): domain Bacteria; phylum Bacteroidota; class Bacteroidia; order Bacteroidales; family JAAYUG01; genus JAKAMP01. Next base: position 5,681 of record JAKAMP010000021.1, read on the forward strand.
CCATGCTGGCGCCGGGGATTATGATCTCGGCCTGCGGACTGCTTCTGCTTGGCATGAACAACAAGTATTCCATCGTAGTGAACCGTATCAGGCTGCTGGACGATGAAAAGCGCAGACTGGCCACAAAGCACGATGCAGGCGAGATGCACCTAAAAGAAAAAAAAAGGCTACTGAGCATACGGATACAGCTCCTCAAGCTGGCCTACCGGGTAAAATTAGTGCGAAATGCAGTGATGGCTTATACCATCGCCGTGGGACTGTTCATCACCAGTTGTGTAACCATTGGTTTTCAATATATATTCTCTGCAGAACCTATTTTCTACATGGCCTTGGTCATCTTCCTGCTCGGTATGACATCCGTCTTTGTCGGGGCAATTATGGCCGCTATAGAATCATACCGGGGATACGAAATTGTGCAGATCGAACTGAAAGAAGAATATTAGCATTTTGTGGCAAACACATTGCATTTTGCATTATTTTCGCGCCCTTTGACCAATCAATATGTGGGTAATCCTTGGAATTTTTTCAGCCTTTTTTCTGGGCATTTACGATGTGTTCAAAAAGGCTTCGCTCAGCAGGAACGCGGTTCTGCCCGTATTGTTTTTTGCGAGCCTTAGCGGCGCTTTGGTCTTTATACCTCTATTGATCCTTTCGAGAACCTGCCCGGATTGCAGCCATGCCATCTGGTATATACCTAAAGTTGCTCCCTCCATTCACTTTCTCATCCTGGTGAAGTCGTGCATTGTGCTTTCCTCGTGGACCTTTGCCTATTATGCCTTCAAGTACCTGCCGGTGACCATTGCCTCGCCCATTCGCACATCAGCACCACTGTGGACGATTGCCGGAGCCATGCTGATCTTTGGCGAACGGTTGAGTCCGCTTCAATGGGCCGGGTTGGTGGTATGCATTGTTTCCTACTATCTCTTCTCCCTTGCAGGAAAGAAGGAAGGTATCCATTTCAGGAAAAACAATTGGGTGTGGTTCATCGTCCTGGCCACTATCCTGGGATCGGTGAGCAGCCTGTATGATAAGTATCTTATCCGTCATTATGACCGCATGGCCGTACAGGCTTATTATTCCTTCTACTTGGTGCTGGTACTGATCCCTGTGCTGCTTGCCTTTTGGTACCCTTACCGTCACAGGTATGATCCCTTTCAATGGCGTTTTACCATCCCGCTGATCGGAATCACCTTAGCTGTAGCCGATTTTATGTATTTCTATTCCCTAAGCTACGACGGATCGATGATATCGATACTTTCCACACTCCGGAGAAGCAGTGTGATCGTATCCTTCCTGATCGGAGCCGTATGGTTTAAAGAAAATAACCTGCGGCTGAAATTTCTCATTCTGGCAGGAATCCTGGCCGGCCTGGTACTGATTGTTCTGGGATCGGCAAAATAGCCATAACCGTCCGGGTCAACCCTTCTTCTTTCTCATTTCCTCTGCAAAAGCAGGAGAAATATAATTATCATAACTCATGCATACATGGGTGGCAAAATCCACGGCCATCTCAGCGATCTGTTTCCACTGATCCGCCTTTAAGCTGTCAATCTGCGTTTTTCTTATTTCCTGCTGGTATAGCGAAGTGATCATGCCGGCATTGAAATTGTCGCCTGCGCCAATGGTACTTACAGGTTCGATCCTGGCAACCGGATAGGCCGCAGAGAAAGAGGAAGTCCGGATGTATACACCTTGATCGCTCGCTGTATAGACAAGTCTTGAACAGTATGTCTTTACTGCTTTATAGGCCTCCTCTATATTGCCTGTGCTAAACAGGTAAATGAAATCCTCGTTCGATCCCCGCACGATATCGGCCAGTTTCATGTTTTCAAGGATGAGCGGTTTCAGTCGGTCGAGTTCAAACAGGTGCGAAGCCCTGAAATTGGGATCATATATGATCAAAGCTCCATCTTGCTTGGCCTGTCCGATAAATTGAAGAAACTTCTCCCTGATTTCAGACCATATGGAGTAAAATGAACCGCAGAGAATGATATCATCCGGGCCGGTCGGGGGAAAACTTTTATTCAGCCTTTCAGGCGGGTAATCCTTGTAAAAAGTATACCGGGCATCGTTTTTTTCATTTAGAAAAGCCAGGGCCAGGGCCGTTTTTCCATTCCGGAAGCGGTAAACAGCGGAAGTATCCACCCCGTTCGCCTTCAGAAAACTATCTACCAGGTCGCCCACATCGTCCAGCGCATATTCGCTGATGAAGGAGACCGGCAGTTTCATCCTGCCCATGGAAACCACACTGTTCAGCATGGCCCCTCCCGCCTTCGCAGCCTGTGGCTGACCATCCTTAAAAATGAGGTCCAGCACGGTTTCTCCAATTCCGATAATCCTGCGCATGCTTCCTGTCCTATATATTTACTGTCTTAACAGCATTTTTCACTGCCTGCAGCCTATTTCACGATTTTCGAAATGGTCTTGAATACATCGGTTCCGGCAAAACGAGTGAGTTCGAAAAGGATGCTTTCCATGGTGGTAATGACGGCTCCTTCTGTTCTCATTCGTTCTATGGCTGTGATCTTGTCGCCCAGCCTGCGCGAAGTAATGCAATCTTCTATGACAACGGGCTGGAATCCGTGTTTTTTAAGGTCGATGCAGGTCTGCATTACGCATACATGCGTTTCAATGCCGAAAAGGATGATGTTTCGCTTGTCAAGATCATCAAGCCAATCCATGAATGCAGGTTCATCGCAACAGCTGAAAGCGATCTTCTCAATAAAGTTGAATTCCGGGAACTTCTCTGTAACCGGACTAATGGTCGGCCCAAGCCCCTTAGTATACTGCTGCGTAACCAGCACAGGAACGCATAGCGCTTGCAATCCATCGATCAGTTTGAGTGAATTTTGAAGTATGGCTTTTCCTTCGGCCATGTGGGGAAAGAGTTTTTCCTGGATGTCTATCAGAACTGCTGCAGTATCGTTCAAAAGGATGCGCATAGGATGATATAAATAGGTGTTAAATATACACTTTTAATCCACTAGTATCCAATCCGTCGAATTTCTCAAGCAAGGGTGACAACCGGTGCATGATGGTATCAATGCCTCCCGGCTCGTCGGATTCCACATTCAGCGGTAGCACAGGATCGTGCAGGGAGAGCCTCAGCAGGAACCAACCGAATCCGTTCTGCCTGTTGCAGGAGATGCGGGTTCCTTCACAATTATCCGGCACAACGCTCCATCCCTGGGAATGTCGGCAGAACTCCTCCACTTCAGCGATCACTTTTTGCCCATACGCAGCAAAATCCGGTTCAGTTATATTCAGTCGGAATTCCTGGCTTTCAACCGGTTCTCTCAAACCATGCAGCAGGTCGCCCAGTTCCTGTCCCTTTTTCTTCAGTCTGGCCAGTTCGATCACAATCCGGCTCACCATATATGCGCCATCGTCGAGAAAATAATTTTCCTTCATGGCAGCGTGTCCGGAGGTTTCGATGGCCAGCCACGATTCTTTTCCTTCGGCGTTGAGGCGCAAAGATTCGTTGATCACATTCCGGTATCCCCGTTTGAACCGACGGTGCTCGCCCTTCAGTGTGCCCTGGATGAATTCGGTAAGCCCGTCGGAGGTAATGGAATCGGTCACTATCACAGAGCCGGGATGCTCTTTCAGCACAATGGCCGCCATCAGCGCAACGAGCCTGTTGCGGTTGATCTGCATTCCCTTGTCATCGACCACGGCCGCACGGTCTACATCGGTATCGAATATAATGCCCAGGTCGGCATTATGGCGAATGCTTGCCTGCACAATGGCGTTCATGGCCTGCTGGTTTTCGGGATTGGGAATATGATTGGGAAAACGCCCGTCGGGTTCCAGAAATTGGCTGCCGGTGATATCGGCGCCCAGGGGCTTTAAAACCTGCTCGGCATAAAACCCACCTGCTCCGTTACCGGCATCTACAATGATATGGAGTCCTGCAAGGGGATGGTCATAATCTCCGGCCTGCACTCCTTTGCATATGGTCTCGCGGATCGTGGCTGCATAAACCGGCATGAAATCAAATTTCTGATGGCTGCCTGGCTCCCGGGCGACCGGAAATTCTCCCTTTTGTGCCAACTCGAGCGCCTTCGTCACATCTTCCTTTTCCAGGCCCCCTTTGGAAATGAAGAACTTCATTCCGTTCCGGTTAAAGGGCAGGTGACTGGCGGTAAGCATGATGGCTCCGTCGACCCGGGTTTCCCTGGCGAGAGTGGACATGAACATAGCCGGGGTGGACGCCAATCCGAAGTCCAGCACCCTGCAGCCCATTTGCAGCAAAGCCTCGATTATGGCAGAAGCCAGGGATGGTCCGGTAATTCTTGAATCATGACCGACCGCCAGGGACAGGCTGCTGCTGCTGTTGCTGTTTGAGGATTGCACAAGAAACTGTACAAATCCGCAAGCTATCCGTGTCACCGCTTCCGTGGAAAGGTTAATTTCCTCTCCGGCAATGCCCTCCATGGCAACTCCTCGGATATCCGAGCCATTTTGAAGTGATTTCCAAAATTTATCCATGCGGGAAAATATATCGGTTCAGTGGAAAGACTATCCAGCTATTTATTTCTTCCGTTTGGGAGTTCCTTCTGACTTCTCCTGTTTTGTCCGCTCTGCAGCGATCCTTGATTTTTTTCCTAGGTACCCGCCATGATGCCTGAGGGCATAGTCGTGGTTGTCAAAGCCGATCATTTTCATGAGCTGAACAACCAGGATATCGCCGATCACCGTCATTACCGTAGTCGATGTTGTGGGGGTAAGTCCAAGCGGACAAACCTCTTTAGGACCGCCGGTGGAAATAGTGATATCGGCTGCTTCTGCCAGGGGCGATTTTGGATTGCCAGTGATGAGGATCACGGGAAGAGCATTGTGTAGTTTGTGTGCCAATTGAAACAGTTCGATGATCTCGCGTGTTTTGCCTGAATTCGAAATAAGAAGGAGAATATCGTTCGCCCGGATCACACCCAGGTCGCCATGCTGCGCATCTGCCGGGTGCAGGAACACAGCCGGCGATCCAGTGGAGCTGAATGTTGTGGCAATATTCACGGCAATCTGCCCCGCTTTGCCCATCCCGCTCACGATAATCTTGCCCTGGTGATTATGCACGCAATCAAATAGCTTTTCAATTGCCTTTTCTACATTGCTGGTTACAGGGATATTCTTTATTGCCCTGGCTTCCGCCTCAAGTATACCTGCTATTTCTTTCTGCATATTCATATACAATCAATCTCATTAATTAGGTTAACAAATTTTCCGATAAAGCTACATCTTAAACGGCAAATCCGCCAAAACGAAGTTAAAAATTCAAAAATATCTGAAGCTTTCCTTTCTAAATCCTGATCAAACGAAAAGATACAATCCTGATAAACAAATTCTTCCTGAATATATCCTAAAACTTCAGACCGTAAACCCAAAACAGAAAGAGGCATTCAATGGTCATACAGCAGTCAGTCTATCGACATACCATTGCAAAATCCTCATCATTGAAAAATTCTGCCAATCGTCAATAGCTAAATGCCAACAGCGTTGAAAAATGCCCTATTGTTTCAGTTTTTTATGTGATGGATGAATTAATTTCCAATCCTTTGCAAGTTTGATTCAGGTCGAATTGAATACATGGTTAAGATTCAAAGAATCAGATCACCCACCAAAATACCAAACAATATGAAATTTACGATATTTGTATATTTATATTTTTTTCGTATATTTACATCACAAATGTAAATGCAATGAAACCCGACAAACGGTTTGAAGCCCTTATGAATTCAGGCAGGACGCTCTTCTGGAAATATGGTATCCGCCGGGTTACCATTGAAGAAATATGCAAAGATGCCGGGGTGAGCAAAATGACGTACTACAAACATTTTCCGAACAAAAATGCCCTCGTAAAAGTGATTCTCGACAGGTGGATTCAAAAGGCTACTGAGGAATACAACAAAGTAATGGAAGTGGATGAATCATTCGAAGAAAAGATGGCAAAAATCATCCTCATGAAGATTGATTATGCCCATGACATCAGTCCGGAACTGGTATCCGACCTGTATGGCAATCCTGATATGGAACTTGCAGCGTATATGGAAGAGAAGATGGCCATGAGCATTGAAATTTTCGGGAGTACACTTAGAGATGCACAAAAAAAAGGGGAGATCAGGCCGGAAATCAAAATCGAATTCATCCTTCACATGCTCAACAAAATGAAAGAAATGGCTTCGGACAGGCAAATGATTGACCTGTATGGCACTACTGAAGCATGGGTTGCTGAGATGTCCGGATTCTTTACCTATGGCATACTGCCCAGGCCAAAACCTGTTCTCGACAAATGAGAAAACTGTTTTCCTATATTCTATCTGCCTGCTTTTCTTTATATGCCTCCGGGGTATGGGCGCAGAAAAAGGTATTTTCATTTAGCGGACAGGTCAATGGCTGGTCGGCCTACAACTTCATCAAGCCGGTGCGGTCGCAATGGGGAATGCGGCTTATCCCTACTCTTTCCGGGGGAAAAACCTGGAAGGACAACCTCAGGCTGGATGGGGAGCTTACCCTGAATGCCTTCGGTACGGTTGACTATACATCGGGTATGCAGAGCGGCGACAATGGCCGGATCAGTGATTTCGACCCCGTGATGTACCTCGTATTTTTCCTGCAGGCCGCGCAGAATGGCAATGGTTGCCTCAACGCTAGGCTCACCCACCAGAACTTTC
>JAKAMP010000504.1 GCA_021812865.1 Bacteroidota bacterium
TGGACGAAACAGCCGTATTGCTGCGGTTCCTGTTTATATCATAAATGTACAGCTCGAATCTGAAGGTATCGGGGAAACTTCCGAGGCCATTCAATATCCCGTCATTCAATGCAATGGTGATATCGCCCTTCTGGGTTTTGTCCTGTCCTTGCGGGGCAGGAACGCTTACAATATTCCAGTGAAAGACATTGACAGGCTCGATGGGCTGATAGCCCGTGTCCACTTTGGCAAACATTGATATGTAAATATTGCCAGTGGTATCGATACCGGTGGTGTCAGCTACCCCGGTTCCGAAATTTCCGCTTCCGTCAACATAGGAGAAAACAATGGAAGTGTCGGCATAATTAAATTGCTTGAACGTTACTTCCGGGGCATCGGGATAGCTCCTGATCTTTTGGCATGCCACAAGAACAGCGCCCGCAAGGAAAACCGCAAGTAAAGAGTATATTTGTTTTCTCATGATATGCAAATATAGGCCAGCCTGTTCATTTATCAAACGCTGAAAATCCTGATTTATTTTTGTCTGAATACCAGCTGAATGGGAACGCCGTTGAGTTCGAAATTCTCCCTGAGCCTGTTTTCCAGGTATCGCATGTATGGATCTTTAATATACTGAGGGAGGTTACAGAAAAAGGCAAAGACCGGGGTAGGGGTGGGGAGCTGGGTAACGTATTTAATTTTTACCGTTTTACCCTTAATCACAGGAGGTTTAAAGGCATCAAAGGCGGCCAGCATCACCTCATTGAGTCTGGCGGTAGGTATTTTCCGGTTCCGGTTGTTGTAAACCCGTATGGCTTCTTCAATGGCTTTATGGATGCGCTGTTTGGTCAGGGCGGAGATGAAAATTACCGGTACATCGGTAAAAGGGGCGATTCTCTCATGGATTACTTGGGTATATTCTTTCATCGAGTAATTGTTCTTTTCCACCAGGTCCCATTTATTCACCAGCAGTACAGCGCCTTTTTTGTTTCTTTTCACCAGGTTGAAGATATTCACATCCTGTGTTTCCATCCCTTCGGTGGCATCGATCAGTTGGATGCACACATCGGAATGCTCAATGGCGCGGATGGAACGCATGACGGAATAGAATTCCAGGTTCTCACTTACTTTCGTCTTTTTCCGCAGTCCTGCCGTATCGATGAGGTAGAAATCGTGGTTGAATTTGTTATAGCGGGTATAGATTGAATCACGGGTGGTACCGGCAATGGGGGTAACGATATGTCTTTCTTCTCCGATCAGTGCATTCACCAGGGAGGATTTGCCCACGTTGGGCCTGCCGATAATGGCAAACCGGGGAATATCTTCAACCGTCTCTTCTTTTTTTGCAGCGTCGAAGGAGGCCACAAGGGCATCCAACACTTCGCCCGTGCCCGATCCGCTGACGGACGAAACCGGAAACAGTTCGCTAAGTCCCAGGTTATGGAATTCATATATCTCCTGCTGTCTTTTATGGTTGTCAACCTTGTTGACGATGAGCAAAACCTTTTTCCCCGATCTCCTTAGGATTGCCGCCACAGCCTTGTCCATGTCGGTTACTCCTGAGGATACATCCACGAGGAACAACACCACATCGGCTTCCTCAATGGCTATTTTCACCTGCTTTTTGATTTCTTCCTCGAATATGTCATCCGAATTATCTAAGTAACCTCCGGTATCGATCACCGAGAAGTCAATACCATTCCAGTTGGCCTGTCCGTATATCCGATCGCGCGTAACGCCGGCCTGTTCATCAACAATGGCATGATGGCTTTCGGTAAGCCGGTTAAACAAGGTGGATTTGCCAACATTGGGTCTTCCGACTATGGCAACAATATTACTCATTCCTGATAGGGTAAATTAATATCCAAATTCTTTCAGTTTATTCTCGGTATTTCTCCAGTCCTTGCTCTCTTTTACGAACATTTCGAGGAACACTTTTTTGCCCAGAAATTTCTCAATATCGATCCGGGCATCTGTGCCGGTTTTTTTCAGGGCTTCACCCTTATTTCCTATGAGTATGCCCTTTTGTGATTCGCGCAGCACGTAAATGATAGCCTGGATGCGGATGATCTTTTCTTCCTCCTTGAATGAATCAACGGCAACTTCACAGGAATAAGGAATTTCCTGCTTGTAATTCATGAATATCTTTTCCCTGATGATCTCTGCCACGAAAAAACGCTCGCTCTTGTCGGTGAGTTCATCTTTCGGATAATAGGGAGGAGAGAAGGGCAGCTTATCCAGGATCCAGTGCAGCACCGATTCAAGGTTGAAGCGGTGTAAGGCAGAGATGGCATAGATTCCTGCAAGAGGAAGCTTCTGCTGCCACTCGGCAATCAGGGTTTCCACTTCACCGGGTTTGGCAAGATCTATTTTGTTGATGAGCAGAAGTACCGGTATTGTCGTTTTTCTGAGTTTTTCTGCAATCTCGGCATCTTTTTCCTCAGTATTGTGGGGTTCGATCATGTATACCAGCATATCGGCATCGGTAAAAGCCGATTTTACGGTTTTAAGCATGGTTTCATGCAGACGGTAGCTTGGTTTTACTATGCCCGGGGTGTCGGAGTATACAATCTGGTAATCCTCGCCATTTACCAGCCCAAGGATGCGATGACGCGTAGTCTGGGCCTTGGGAGTGACAATGGAGAGCTTTTCCCCCACGAGGGCATTCATCAGCGTGGATTTTCCCACATTGGGATTGCCCAGGATATTCACGAATCCTGCTTTATGCCTGCTTTCAGCTGGTTTTTCCTGCATGGTTTATTCGTATGATCCGGTTTTGAGCATTTTGATCTCCTTCTCGCTGAGGAATCTCCAATGTCCCCG
>JAKAMP010000505.1 GCA_021812865.1 Bacteroidota bacterium
TCAATTGCATGAAATGCAATAATAACAAAAAGCAGGAAGAGCGTCGACGCGTGACTGAACATGCACATCAGGATGAGCAAAATGCCAGTTGCCACGAGGAGAATTTTTTTCTTCCCGGGAAAGTCTTTTTCATGTATAAAAAAGTATTCGGTAAATGCATAGAATAGCACTGAGCTGATAATGCCCAATTGCATTTCGCTGATCGGGTACATAGAACTGTCGCTCACACCCAGAACCAGCGCCAGGGTAATAGCTACAGCTGCTTTCAGGCTTGAAAAGAGTCGCAGGCTGATTATGAAAAACAGGTAATACACCAGGATAAAAGACAATGAATACCCTAGAATTACCACCTTCAGCGGGGCATGAAGATTGATCAGTGCAACCGGAATGATCTGGGTAAGAAAGGCAGAATACCGCCCGGCTTCAATGTTGAAATGGCCGGAGCAGGTCATTTTGAAAAGGTAAAACGAGCCATCGGCAAAAAGCATACGGGCAACAGCATATTTTGCTGCAAAAAGCAGCATTACCAGGAAAAACAGGTGTGCAATGAGCCGTATGGTGCGGTTTTCAACCATCATTATGTAGGTTAACGTATGCCTTTTCTTGCGGCCTCATAATCGGGCGACTGAATATCCTGCCAGTAATGCCCGTTCCCGTGCAGCCTGAAAAACACATCCCGGTAGGCTTTCTTCGTCATGGCATCGGAATGAATATAGCCTATATGGTACTGCATCGTTTGAAAAACAGAAAGAGAAATGAAGAAAACAAACAATCCATACAATCCAAATTTTAAAAGTCTTTTGCTTTCCGATACCCATTGCACAAAGGCAGCCAGGGGCAATGCCATCAGGGCATAGGAATCGATCATGGGTCGCAGACCGAATGAACCTCCATACCACCAGCACCACCATGAACTGATCACATACAGGTTCAGAATGATGAATATTACCAGCGGGAGAAACAATTCCCTGTTCTTCCTGTAAAGAAACACCATACCGGCAAGGGCCATTGCCATAACCGGTGTGTACAACAGCCAGCCCTTCCGGTAACTGAACAGGCATTCAATAATTTTTGGCTGGCTGAAAAAAAAACGTTCCCCGGTATAGGAGAAGAATAAGAAATGCCCTGTCTGCATTTTCCAGTAGGCCATTTGCGGAATCCACACCAGCAGGGAAATAATGACCATGAGTAATATCTGCCGCCTGTATTGAACAAGCAGGGAGGCACGTTCTTTTAGTTTGCCTACCGTGGTAATCTCATAAAAAAGGAAAAACAACCCGATCAGGATATTGGTAGGTCTCACCAGGGAGATCAGTCCCGCAAGCAACCCAATGACAACCGCATGCTTCACCTTCTTTTCCTCGTACCAGTGCACAGTAAACCACAGGAAGGCTGCCACGAGTGCAAATGAATATACATGAGAGAGGGGAACCTCAGTGGCGGCATAGGTGAACAGGTTGGTCCCGATCCCGATTAGCAATAGAGTAATTACCGTTGTCCTGGTTGAAAAAAAACTCTGCAGCAGTTTTCTCAGGAAATACAATCCAAGGGCAAAGTAGAAAACGATGCTGAGCATCAGCATCAGCCGGTATGGAAGGCTGTATCCTCCCGTATCGTACCCGAGCAGGTATGCCAGGCCATGCCCGATGAAAAAAAACGGGGCCATGAGTACCGACAAACCCATGCTTGTTTTGATCACTTTTTTGCCATTAGGCGCTTTTTCGGGCCAGAATACGAACGTATGGGGTCCCTGATAACCCTGGGTAAATTCTAAGCTGATATCCTTGTAAATGAAGGTGGCAGGAAGGTAAGCATAATAGGAAATCACATCCCATACAATCACCCTGTCGGGCTCGGCTTTCCATCTCGATATGGCCAATACACTTGCCAGTACAGTGCAAACGATAAATATATTCACCACTCTTGCAGCATTCCTCTTCAATATGGCAGAAAAATCTTTCATCTGTCGATTCAGCAGATACCTCCTGGCTATGGATTATTTTCCCGAAAGTAACAGCTTTTCATCATTAATCAAAGTACTCCCTCTTTGGAAACCGTTCAGTAATTTTCCTGTACGGATATGGATTGCACGTGGCAAGCATTCCTCCATGTATCTCAGGATGCGATAAAGATTACAGAACCTGGAACAGAATTTGCCCAAAGCTGGAGACCTGAAACAGAAAGAGCCATGCAACGATCAATCAGTGGACAACCCATGGTCATACCATTGTAAAATTCTCACCATTGAAAAACATCCCCCAATACCCTCGCTCGCTCCCGACCAGACGACCAGACGACCAGTAAACCAGTGGACCAGTGGACCAGAAAGACCAGTGGACCAGAAAGACCAGCAGACCAGATAGACCAGAAAGACCAGCAGACCAGATAGACCAGTAGACCAGATAGACCATCCGCCGGGACGGAGACCAGACAAGCATATGCATCAGGCAATTTTTTACGCCAACAGCTAAAGGCCAACAGCCAATTGCTCTCAATAATATCCTGTCAGATGCCAATTTTCATGCGATGCATGTGTAAATTTCTGATCCTTTTGAAAGCTTGAAAGTTATTACCCTTCCATTCATTATTTATCAACACCATCATGCGATTTGTCAAAATTCAAGTAGGTTTGCAGCAGAAAATCAAATGACTGTGAAGACGACCGGTGAGAAATTGATTTTGGTGACCAATGATGACGGTATCCATGCGCCCGGACTGGAAGCCCTGGTGGATGTAGTAAGACCGCTGGGCAGGGTACTGGTGGTGGCGCCTATGGAGGGACAATCGGGCAAGATCG
>JAKAMP010000506.1 GCA_021812865.1 Bacteroidota bacterium
ACAGCTGATCGTATTGCGTTCAGGGCTCGTCCCGGCAGCATTGCCTGTCAGAATTGTTGAAGTTAAAAAATAAACCGGAGGAAATATCAATCAGTATGCTACAGAGTGCTAAAAAGCTGGTCCTTGCTATTCTTTTTCTGCTGCCCTTTTATTCCGCAATCCGCGCACAGGATCTGAAATCAGCGATCCACCTGACCAGGAGCGAACAGTTTTCGGCAGCCGAGGCTGCTTTTGAGAAATTACTGAAACAAAGCCCGAACAATGGAGATATCTATTATTATTACGGCGAAAATTTCATCAGTGAGTATTTTTCCGATACCCTGAACCTCTCCTGGAAGGAGATGGCCGATTCGGCTGCCGTGAAGTTTGACGCCGGCCTTCAGGCAGACCCGGCCAATCCGCTACCCCTGGTCGGTCTTGCCGAGATCGCGATGCTGAGCAGGAACATGCCCAAGGCCCAGTCCTATTTTGCCAGGATCATGCCGATGCTTCCGAGCAAGGCGAACAAGAGCATTGTGATGGCCCCTGACAAGCACGCAAACATCCTGATCAGAATGGCCAATGCGTATGTGATGGCCAGGATTGCAGATACAACCCAGATCTTCGCCCTCCTCAGGAATGCTGAAAAACTGGATTCCAAAAACTATGAGCTTTATATCGTCAAAGGCGATTCCTATATTTACCTTCTCAACGACGGGTCAAACGCAATCACCAACTACAACATCGCGCAGAGCCTCAACCCGAAATCACCGATGGCAAAGCTGAGGGTTGGCCAGCTCTGGCTAAGGGCCCGCAACTACAATTTTGCCCTCACCAACTACCAGGAGGTCGTCAAAATCGACTCGATGTTTGCCCCGGCCTACCGTGAACTTGGTTCACTGTATGCCCGTGCAGACCGCCAGGAGGATGCCCAGAGAAACTACAAGAAGTTCCTTGCCCTCTCAGCCGGCAATACCTCGGCGCGAAAACAATTCGTGAACACACTGATTGACCTGCGGAATTATCAGGAGGCCATCAACCAGCTGAATGAGATCCTTCTGGCCGACACGAACGACAACGATGTGAACCGTGCGCTGGCCTACTCTTATTTTGAGACCGGGCAGTATGACAAAGGACTTATTTACAGTAAAAAATTCTTCCAGAAGGCAAAACCGGAGAAAATCCGCCCGCAGGATTATGCTTACTATGGCAGGATCCTTGCCAAAATGAAGATGGATACCCTTGCCCCGGAACCCCTGATCAAGGCCTATAACCTGGATACAACGAAATCGGAGCTCCTTTCGGAGGCTGCCCTGTGCTGGACCAAGGCAAAGAAGTATGACAAAGCAATGGAGCTCTACCAGAGAAAGATCGATATGAACAAGGGGACGGCCATGGATTTCTATAACCTCGGAAAGGTATACTACAGTGTTCAGCAGTACAAGAAGGCCGACACCAACCTGGCCATCTTCATCCAGATGCAGCCCGATTACCTGCAGGGACTGATGTGGCGTGCCCGTACGAAATCGAATCTCGACTCGACCGATGCCAAAGGGTTCAGGGTGACCGGCTATGCCAGGCCTTTCTACGAATCATACCTTGAGAAAACCCAGTCCGATTCTGTCAAATATATGAAGGACCGGTTCGAATGCTATGACTATCTGGCATATTACTATTACAGCCAGTTTTCGAGAGATTCCAGGCTGAAGGAGGAAGGGGAGAAGTCACTCGGTTATTATAACCTTCTGATAGGTATATATCCTAACGACCCGAAGGCCAAGAATTTTAAGGAAGCCATCGATGCGCTGAAAATCAAGCTTAAGTAGCAACGTTGGTATTGTGGAGGGAATTTTATAATTTTGTCAGCCAAATCACAAAGAATCAACCAATCCATTATTTTTTAACCTAAATTTTTTTACAATGAGCAAGAAAAGTAACAAAGGCGGTTCATTAGGTGACGCTTTACAGTCGGGATTCACATTGTTCGCGATCATTTTCGCTTTCGTTGTAGGATTCTTAGTTTTCAAGTTTGTCATGGGTAATCCCATCAATTTCGAAGGCAATAACCCGGAGGGTTCGCCGCTGGCAGGGAATTACCTGGGGATCATCTATAAAGGGGGTTTGATCGTGCCCTTCCTAATCGGGCTGAACCTTCTGCTGGTCATCTTTGCTTTTGAAAGGCTCTTTACGCTGACCCGCGCCAAGGGAAAAGGACGAATCAACGTTTTTGTTAAGAACCTCCAGAACCTTCTCGATGCCAATAAAATCGAGGATGCCGTAGCCGCCTGCGACAAGCAGAAGGGTTCGCTAGCAAACGTTATGAAGGCCGGGCTGCTTCGGTACCGTACGCTTCAGAACGATGCCACCCTCGTCAAGGATCAGAAGATCGTTGCCCTTCAGAAGGAGTTTGAAGAAGCCACTGCCCTTGAACTTCCGATGCTTTCGCGCAACCTGGTCATTCTTTCCACCATTGCCTCCATCTCCGTGTTGACCGGTCTTCTTGGAACCGTTCTCGGTATGATCCGCGCATTCGGCGCTCTTGCACAGGCTGGTGCCCCCGATGCCCTCGCCCTCGCAACCGGTATTTCGGAAGCCCTTATCAATACCGCTTTCGGTATCCTCGGTTCCTTACTGGCTATTGTGCTGTACAACACATTTTCTTCGCAGATTGACAGCTTCACCTATAAAATTGATGAGGCCGGATTCAGTCTCGTGCAGTCATTTGCAGCAGGTACCAAGTAGGCAGTCAGGGTTGCTCATTCATTGTGAGCATTTTGAACTGAATGACATTATTTAAAACAGAAACCCATG